>CAZGJP010000527.1:0-1503 GCA_964526605.1 uncultured Lentisphaera sp. | reverse complement strand
CGACCCGGAAAAGGAGGACTTCACCATCATGATGTGGGCCCGCTTCGACTCGATATCGTCAACAAGGGTCCTATGCGGAAAGGCCGAATGGAACAGAACCGCGCAATACGATCTCTACCTCAACTCCAGGCGCCTCGAGGCCGATGTCGGAAGATCCTGCATGGCATGGAGCAGTCCACAGGTCTCGGCCGGAAAATGGCATCACGTGGCGCTTGTATCCGAAGGGGGCAAATTCCAGATATATCTCGATTCCGCCGCAATGGGGAGCCCCAGAAGGGTCTCCCCCTCGAACCAGAGCATCACATCGAAGCCCCTGACCCTCGGGGCAGTATTCACCACTGGCAGTTCAAGCACTCCAAGATACAACTTCCAGGGCCGGATGGACGAATTCATTCTCATGCGGAAGGCGCTAAAACCCGCAGAAATCAAGCACCACTTCGACGCAGGAAGCTATAAATGATTCGGGATACGGGACGCAAGATATATGATACAGGATACAAGATATAAGATACAGGATACAAGATATAAGATACGGGATACAAGATATAAGATACAGGATACAAGATGCCTGCCCGCCCCGCTGAAAGCGCTGGCGGGCTGGTTTCAAGACTCCGCATTCGAGATAAATCCGTTGGAGTTCACGACCCTGGTCGCCTCTGGCGCCGCCGAAGGCGGGTAAACTTTAGTCGTGCGAAGACGAAAAACAGAAGCATATGGCGCGAATAATCATAAGCGATGACGACAGGGTCTCTCTCCTTGTCCTCAAGAGTATCGTGGACTTCCTCGGCCACGAGGCCATCACATGCACAAACGGAGAGGAAGCCGTCGCCGAGTTCAGGAAAACCCCGGCAGATCTTGTCCTGCTCGACGTGAACATGCCTGTCATGAACGGAATGGAGGCTTGCAGGAGGATCAGGCAGTCCCCGGGAGGCGGCAGTGTCCCCATCATCATCGTATCGGGGCTTGACGACGAGGAGGACGTGGTCGAAGGCCTCGATGCAGGCGCGAACGACTATCTGCTCAAACCCGTCAAGGACTCGCATCTCCTCGCCAAGCTCAAGATTTTCCTCAGGATGTCGTCCCTGCACAACTCCGACTTCGAACTGGCCAAGAGGCATGCCGTCTTCGGTGGTAGATTCAAGATAGCCAAACTCCTCGGATACGGCGCACACTCGGTCGTTTTCCTCGCAAATGACACCGGACGAGAAAACCAAAAGACGGCGCTCAAACTCTTCAAGCACGGCGCCGACATCTCCGAAATATACGACGCATTCGCCGAAACGGCCGGGAAAATCAAGAACATCCAATGTCCATATCTGATCAGGACCATAGACTACGGACGTTCGGACGAGCGCCTATTCGTCGCCATGGAATACGCCGAGAAGGGTGACATGTCGAAGATGCTGAAGACCAAGACATTCTCCCAGGCGGAGGCGCTCAGGCTGGGCATCCACATCTCGACCGCCATCTCCGAAATCTCCGCGATGGGCGTAGTCCACTTCG
>CAZGJP010000526.1:0-1506 GCA_964526605.1 uncultured Lentisphaera sp. | reverse complement strand
AAAGGATGGAGAGGGAGCGCTCCAGGGCGTTCACGGTCCGAACCGGGAATGCGAACTACGACGGCCTGATGAACATATTTGTGAAAAAGCAGCTGTATTCCTATCTGATAAACAAGAGCGGATTCAGGGACAACATGCAGGTTGATGCCGCGCTGGCCTTGTGCGAGCCGCGGGCCGCGGAGGAGAACTTCCTTCGCGCGCTCTCGTCGCAATATCCGAGCGGGAAGGTCCCGCACGGATTCCGCCCGTTGAACCGATTGCAGTATTCGGACAAGCCCGCGTGGATACTTCTGGCGGCTCCTGCGCTGATGAAGGAGAGCGGGGATATTTCGTTGCTTGAGAAGGTCGTGCCTTATTTCGAGAGCGACGAGAAGGGGACGGTGTGGGAGCACATGGTCAGGACAATGCGCTATCTTGCATCGGATCTTGGGCGGCACGGATTCTGCAGGCAGCATCATGCGGACTGGAACGACGGGCTCGAAGCGACGAAGGAGGCTGGCGAGCGGGAGAGCGTGATGGTGACGCAGCAGCTCTGCTACGGACTCCTGGAGATGCAGGAGCTTGCGCGCATGACTGGCGATTCGAAGGTTGCCAAGGAGGCGTCGCAGATATACGATGATTTCAAGAGGAAGCTCAACAGGGACGCCTGGGACGGTAAATGGTATGTCAGGACTTTCTGCGAGGATGGCTATAGGATAGGGTCTTCGCAGAACAAGGAGGGCAGGATATTCCTCAACACGCAGAGCTGGGCGGTGCTTTCAAAGACGGCTGATGCGGAGAGGGCGAAGCTTTGCATGGACAGCGTGCGCAGGCATCTCGAGTGCGAGCTCGGATACAGGATATGCGCGCCGGGCTTTTCGAAATACGACGCACGCGTGGGGAGGATGTCAAATTCAATTCCCGGCTTCGCCGAGAACGGCGGCTGTTACAACCATGCGGCGGGCTTCAAGGGCGTGGCCGACTGCATGCTGGGCAGGGGCGACGACGCCTGGAGGACTTTCGTCAAGGTGGCGCCGGACAATCCGGAGAATCCGGTCAGTCAATCGTGCTGCGAGCCGTTCTCCTTCACAAACATGTATGCGCTTACTAAGCACTGCTACGGATTCGCGGGATATCCTTGGCGGACCGGGACCGCGGCCTGGTTCACGATGCTTCTGGTCGAATGGATTCTCGGGGCGAGGAGGAGCTACGCGGGGCTCGTGATGGACCCCTGCCTTCCGAAGGCAATGAAGACGGTGGAGCTGATTCGAAGATTCAGGGGAGCCGAATACAGGATAAGGATCAGCAACACAGGAAGAGGCGGGAAGGAGATAGTTCTCGACGGAAGCAGGCATGACGGGGCCGTCCTGCCTGACTTCAGGAAGGGGGTCCATTCGGTGGAGGTGAGGGTCTAGAAAATCAGGGAAGGGGCGCACCCGGGGCGAAAGACTTGAACAGCACGGCATCGCTCTCCGTCACCGGAAGCCCCTCATCCGGATCGGTGTCTCAAGCGGATTTCATCCAGCA
>CAZGJP010000525.1:0-1507 GCA_964526605.1 uncultured Lentisphaera sp. | reverse complement strand
GCCGGTCATGATTCCCGGACTCGAGGGCAGCTGTTTCGAGAAGCCAGAGATATTCGGGAAGGGCACTATCTCCCAGACCCTCGGAGCTTGCCGCTATTTCAAGCTCCTCGGAGCCGCCAAGATCGTCCTGCTCGGCCCCAACGTCGTAGGCGACGCGATAATGCAGCGGCGGCTCGCAGCATATTCGAATTTCGTGTTTGACAACGACATGCCCAACATCTCCGCCCTGGTCGGGGGTAGTTTGCACGAGATGGACAGGTTCGCGAGGAACTTGAAGGACATGGGAAGGGATGTCGCGGTGGTCTGCCACGACGACCTGCATGCCCTCCGTCTCATGAACGCCATGCGCAAAATCGGTCTTTCGGCGCCTGGCGACTTCCGGATCGTCGGGTGCAACAACACGCGAGAGGGGCTTTTCGCCGATCCTCCGCTGACGAGCATATATGACGACTACTCCTATCCTGGAAGGTCTCTCGTCCGCGCAGCGATGGCTCTTGCGCGGGGAAGACTGGAGCAGTCCGCATCGGCCGCCAGACATTTTCTGGTCGTGAGGGACTCTTGCGGGGGGAAGTCGAGGCTAAGCGCCTTCCTGAAATCGAAGATCGAAGGACTTGGAATGACCGTCCACTGCGGCATGGAGAACGAAATGGGGCAAATCAAGGAGGTGTGCAATGAGAAGGCGTGACAGGAACCCGGCATTCACACTCGTCGAGTTGTTGGTGGTAATAGCGATAATCGCCATTCTCGCCGCCCTCCTGCTCCCCACCCTGAAACGAGCCAAGGAGACCGCGAAGAGCATACTGTGCACCAACAATCTCAAGCAGCTTGGCCTAGGATTCGTCGCATACTCCGGGGACTATGCCGGATACATAGCTGGGCACAACCAGAACAGACTTCCAGCCGGGTATCCTGGCAGAACGGAGAAGAACTATGGAATGTGGAACAGCATCGGCCCTTACACGGGATTCCCGCAATGGGCCGGGATGAACCTTCCCGTACTCTACAGCGCCGATGTCAGTTCGTCGGGAGAGGATTCGACACGGATCAAGGGAGACGACTACTGGGGCAGATACAAGATCAAATACGGTCTAAACGAGTCCGTCTGGGGCTGTCCCAACGCATCCAAGGACACCTGTCCATGGGGAGACATATACGCGGAATCGCTCTATATGACTGGTAGCTATCCGGGGGCGACGGCATCCGCGACATGGGCGCCGCGTTTTCTAGGCAGGATCGCATCCCCGGCGAGTTCTGTCCACGTGTCAGAATCGAACGACTGGCATCTGAGCACGCCCGCCAACGCCCGCACGGCTCTCCCTAACACGAGCGCATTCGAATTATATCGCCACAACAAGGGGGTTAATGTCCTATTTGGAGACGGCCATGTCCAGTTCTACACTGCGACTGCGGTGAAAAGCGGCATCACGGATGCATTCACTCTGCCATGAAAAACATATAAAAGGAGGCAATATGAATCAAATAGTCCCCGCTCTAGGAGGTAAAAGCA
>CAZGJP010000524.1:0-1520 GCA_964526605.1 uncultured Lentisphaera sp. | reverse complement strand
GACCCGAAAAAACGTCCGCTATTGCAATAGCGTCCATGATTTTCGTATCGCGCTTTCGTCATCCAAAATTTTCGCAATCTTGTTCGAGAATTTAAGGGTTACAGGACACTAGCCCTGATCAAGGATATCTTCGGCCCGGGCCGGGGATTTCCACATCGCCGAGATTTGAAATATCATGAAAGTGTGATATGGGTGGAATGCGCAAAGTCCAAAGTCAACGGGCCAAATGGCGATCGGATCAACAACAAGGGGAGCGGACATGAAGACAGTCAAAAACCTGCACAAGGTGGCCCTGCTCGGAGACTACCCCCCGAGAAAATGCGGCATAGCCACTTTCACCCACGACATCAGGCTGGCTCTCGCAAGACACGACTCGGAGATGCAGTTCCCAGTCGTATCCGTCAGCGACAAGGCCGATGGATACAGCTACCCGCCGGAGGTCCGCTTCGAGATATGCGCCCCGGACATACAGAGCTACCAGAGGGCCGCGGACTTCCTCAATCTGGCCGACATAGACGTCCTCTGCGTCCAGCACGAGTTCGGAATATATGGCGGACAGGCCGGAAGCCACCTGCTCGCCCTGATGAGGAAACTCAAAATTCCGATCGTGACCACACTGCACACGGTGTTGCGGGAGCCAAGCCCGGAGCAGCGCAAGGTCTTCAACGAGATACTCTCCCTATCCACCAGAGTCGTGGTGATGAGCGAGACCGGCGCCGCGTTCCTGAAAGACATCTACGGCGTCGCATCCAAGGCGGATGTCATCCCCCACGGGATACCTGACACGCCCTTCGTGGACCCGAACTTCTACAAGGATATCTTTTCGGTGGAAGGCAGGCCGGTCATGCTCACATTCGGTCTCCTCTCGCCGAACAAGGGCATCGAGAGCGTCATCGAGGCGCTTCCGGCCGTGGTCAAAAAATTCCCCGACCTCGCATACATCGTCCTCGGCGCGACCCACCCGAACATCGTCAAGGAGCAGGGCGAGACATATCGGCTCTCCCTTGAGCGCCTCGCAAAGCAGAAAGGGGTGGCGGGCAACGTCATCTTCCACAACAGATACGTGAGCATCGAGGAGCTGCAGGAATTCATCGGTGCCGCCGACATATACATAACTCCCTACCTGAACGAGGCACAGATCACAAGCGGAACCCTCGCATACTCCTTCGGCATGGGCAAGGCCGTCGTCTCAACCCCCTACTGGCATGCAAAGGAACTCCTGGCCGACGGCAGGGGTGTCATCGTCCCCTTCTCATCCCCAAGGAAGATCGCGGAAGCATTGACAGACCTCCTCTCCGACGAGATAAAACGGCACGCCATGCGCAAGAACGCATACAGGATAGGCCGTGAGATGATATGGTCCAACGTGGCACACCTCTACGTATCCTCCTTCGAACAGGCCAGGGCGCAATTCATCTCGACACAGAAGCGGAGCACAGTCTCGGGCCTGGACTACGGCAAGCAGGCAAACCTGCCGACATGGCGCTTCGACCACCTCGTCAACATGACCGACTCAATCG
>CAZGJP010000523.1:0-1529 GCA_964526605.1 uncultured Lentisphaera sp. | reverse complement strand
CAGGGATCTCGAGGCCAAGCTCAAGGCCAAGGAGAAGCAGGCCGACGAGGAGATCAAGGACATGCACGAAATCGAGGCAAAGATCAGCGCGGAAATATCCCGTCTCGAATCCGAACGCGAAAAACTTTCGCCGGGAATAGACATGGCGGCGTTGAAGCTCTACGAGAGGCTGCTGGCGAAGGGGACTGGAACCCCGGTCGCGGAAGTGAAGGACTCCATATGCTCGAATTGCCACCTGAAGCTGACTCCGCACACTGAGAACCAGGCGAGGAAGGATCTCATCGTCCAGTGCGACAATTGCTCGCATATCATATACTTCCAATGAGATGGAAATCCAATCGAATATTCTTCTCTTCCTCCTTTCCATTCTGCGCAGGAGGATTCTGCTCTCCAGCCGTCCTGCCGCGCTCCGTCTGGAGCATTGTGGAAAGACAGCCCGGCCGGCCGGGACGGTCATCCTGATCCACGGACTTGGCAGGACCGGATTGTCCATGCTCGTTCCCGGGTTCTTCCTGAGGAGAAACGGCTATTCGGTCTTTGTCTACGACTACATCTCCGGAAGGTCCTCCGTGCCTCAGCATGCGGCGAGGCTTTCGGATTTCATCCGCGATGTCCGCCAAACGAGGCCTGGCAGGATCAATTTCATCACGCACAGTCTGGGCGGAATAGTGCTGCGCCATGCGGCGGCGGATTCCGCGGACTCGTTTCCGGAAGGGAGGACGGTGATGATCGCTCCGCCGAACAGGGGGTCGAAGAAGGCCACCCTCTTCTCGAAATTCCCATTCCTGCCCCTGATACTGAAGCCGCTACGCGAAATTCGCGGTGACGAAGGCTCGCTTGCCGTATCGCTGCCCGCCCCGCAGTTCGAGCATGGTGTGATAGCGGCGGAGTTCGACGCGAAGGTGAGCTTGGACGAGGCGGGGACGGATAGCATGGGGGACTTCCTCGTGGTGGAGTCCTTCCACACCTTCGTCATGAACCGGCGCGACGTGCTCGCCGCCTGCGCCGAGTTCCTGCGGCAGGGGAAATTCCGTGTCGGAGCCGTTCAGAGCCCTAAATAGTAGTCCAGCCCCTGTGTCGGTCCGTATTTCATGGAGTCATACTGGGTTGGCCAGTTTCTGAAGGTGGCGTCACTGGCTCCCCTGAGTCTGTTTGGAAGCCAGTCCGAATGGCCATCATGAGCGGTGTAGTGTCCGCCAGATCTGTGTGACCATTTAATTGAGTTCCATGCGCTGCTGACGTTTAGTGTCGCGCCTCCTGAATTCCTTCTGTATCCAGACGCCTCCGAGAAGATCGAGTTCTTTGCGGTTCCCTTTTCCAGGGCGTTTTTCTGGTAGGCCAGGCCGCCTCCCTCCGAATTCGAGTCGTCTATCCTTCTCGTGTTGTATCTGTACCCGTAGTTGATCCTGTTGTAGTTGCCGTCTTTGCTGTAATCCCTGTCGCTCGAGGGGCAGGCCAGGATGGAGATGTTTGTAATGTATCCGCTGCTTCGCATCACATACCAAGCGGTGTCGCCAACCGTTCCCGGG
>CAZGJP010000522.1:0-1543 GCA_964526605.1 uncultured Lentisphaera sp. | reverse complement strand
CGTTCTTCTCCCCGTAGACGAACTTCTTCATCTTCGGGTTCCATTTCCTGGTCTGGTGGCCGAAATGCACTCCTGCTTCGAGGAGGTCCTGGACTTTCACCGTCGTCATCTGGACTTGGCTCCTTTTTTCATTTGCGACCGCTTTGCCACGCCTTGCGTCTTGCCAGGCGGGAAGCGATCTTTTGTTTGATTGTTTTGTTCTGGAAAACCGCGCAATCTAGCCTCTCCGGCGCGAAAAGCAAGGGCGGACAACGTTTTTTCTCGAGGGGCGTCCCCATGCTTGCATTGAAGATTCATGTAGCGTGGTGTATAGTAGCACTTCTAAACATCACGGACAAGAAGAGGTTGGCCGGAAATGACCAAGACCAAGGTTTCTCCACATCTTCTGCTTTCGAGCGTCGCCGCAGGGCTGGCACTCGGCGTGGCGGTGCTTCTCCTCGACGTGATCGTCTCGAAGCTCATAACGGAGAGGACCACGCTCTTTCCGTCCGGCGACGGAGCCATGGTCTCCCGCGTCATCCTTTTCTTTCTGGCGATGAGCTTTGTGCTTCTGCTCAGGGTGCTGATGTTCTCCGAGGAGATATGGAGGAGGGGGCTCTTCCAGGTGGACAGCGACTATCTGCAGCTCTTCAATTCCGTGGGCTTCTGCGTCGTGGTCTATTCTGTGCATGAAGAGGGGAGGAAGTTCATAATCAAGGAATTCAACGCTTTTGCCGAGAAGGCCGAGAAGATAGGGGCCGGTGCGGCCGTCGGCAGGGATGTCAGGGAGATATTTCCGGGAGTTGACAAGTTTGGTCTCACCGACGTGATGAGGAGGGTCTTCCTCTCCGGGATTCCAGAGGTTCATGACGTTTCGCAGTATGCCGACGAGAGGATTTCAGGCTGGCGCCAGAACTACGTGTTCAGGACCCGAAGCGGGGATGTCGTGTGTGTGTACCAGGATATGACCGAGCGGGTTGAGACGATGCAGAAACTCAAGGCTGCGGAGGGCGAACTTGCCAGCATAATGGAGGCGCTGCCGATCTTCTTCATCGCGTTCGACCGCAAGGGACGGATATCGGAGATGTCCGGAAAGGCCGTCAGGCAGATAGGCCTCGACCCCGCGGAGGCGAAGGGCATGGGCATCGAGGAGCTTTTCGGGACGAACGACAAATTCAAGGATTGCGTCTCATCCGCACGCAACGGGCTTGACTTCTCCTCGCTGATTGACTTCAACGGCAAGCTCTTCGAGGTCAGGTTCCATCCATTCTCCTCGGGAGGCACCGGCGGAGACGTGGTGGCCATCGGCCACGATGTCAGCGAAAGGGCCAGCGCCGAGATCGAAAGGGAGAGGCTGGGGGCGGCCATAAGCCAGACCGACGAGGTGGTGATAGTGACCAGGCCGGATGGAGTCATCGAATATGCGAATCCCGCGTTCGAGAAGGTGACGGGTTTCACCGTGGGGGAGGCCCTTGGCAGGAGCACCAGATTCCTGAAGAGCGGAATGCACGACAAGGCTTTCTACGAGAATCTCTGGAGGACCATCCGTGCCGGGGACGTCTGG
>CAZGJP010000521.1:0-1546 GCA_964526605.1 uncultured Lentisphaera sp. | reverse complement strand
CGTCAGTCTGAGGATGAGACAGGCGTTGAGGCTGATACAGACCGAGGCATTGTCGGTGAAGGAGATTTCCGAGATCTGCGGATTCAAGGATCCGAGCTACTTCTGCAAGGTCTTCAGGAGGCATTTTGACAGCAGTCCGGAAGAATTCAGGGCCGGAAAAGTCAGAAACACATGAGGGGACCATTGGTCCTCTGGATGTTTAGCGTCATGGAGTCGGAGGTTCCGCGCTTTTCCTGAAGATGTCGTCCGGGATTCCATCCGAGGCAGGCCCGGCCTTTGTGTCAGTGAAGGCCAACTTGGTCTTCCATCCCGGGCCGTAGAGGAGTATCTCGTCAACGAACCAGTAGTCGTTCTCCTTCTTGAAGGATGAGACCTCCATGGTCCGGGACGGGGTGGTCTCGCCATTTTTGAACCATTCGGCTCTGAGAGGGAAGGCATGTTCCCTGTTTATCAGGACCAGCGCCTTCTCCCCCGAATCCTGCGATCTCATGGCTATCTCTGCGCATCTCGAGCTTTTGAATGTCTTGTCTCCGAGGAAGCTTTCCGGGGTCCAGTACATGAAGGATAGCGTCAGTTCCTCGGGTCTGAGCCCGACCTGCTCCATTATTCTCGATTCAGGATCGCCCTCCTTGATGATGGTCGGCTTGGTAGAGCCGAAGCCTTGGCTGACGGTATATGATTCCTTGTTGTCTACGAGTATCTGGGCGAATATCATCTGGGGGGTGAACCTGATTCCGACCCTTATGTCGTGTTCTTTCGTCTCGGAGTCCTTCATTCTGTTCGATATCCTGCCGGAAAGCTTTGCCCAGCTTTCCGAAGCCGGCGCCCTCCGGGCTCTTTCGACCAGGGCTGTCTCCTCGGGTTGCAGTCCTGGAGCTGTTTCAGAGAGGAGAGACGGCATGGACGCGATGAACAGCGACGCGGACAGGTGTAGCGGGAACAAATTGATCTTCATGGCATTCCTCGGCATGGATATTGGATTCAAATGGAAATTTCGCTACGTGGAGTTAATTTAGAGCGCAACTGGAAAAGTGCCAATGGTAAAAGCATTTGGGGAAAAACAGGGCGACATGCATGGCGGAGACCTGCTCCGCACCGCGAGGCGTCTCTCCGTCTCCGACATCCCCGACGAAGTCAACGACTTCAGCGTTAACGTGAACCCGCTGGGGCCGCCCCGCGACGTCAAGGACTATCTTTCGACTCTCGACTTTGAGCGCTGCCTCGGGTATCCGGAGGCGGACGCCTGTTCCGTGGCGGAGGCGATCGCCAGGGCGCACGGGGTTGCGCCCGGTCGCGTCCTGCCGGGCAACGGCTCCACCGAACTCTTCTCCGCGGCCATGAGGGCATTGAAGCCCCGCAAGGCTGTTCTCGCATCTCCATGCTACAGCGGATACGAGGAGGTCTGCCGGGCGGAGGAAATCCAGTTCGAGAGCAGGATATGCGCAGATGAAGGGAATAACTTCGCGTTCGACGGCGCAGGCATGGATCTCGAGCCGGGGGACTTACTGTTCATATTCAATCCGAACAATCCGACTGGAGCGCTTGC
>CAZGJP010000520.1:0-1560 GCA_964526605.1 uncultured Lentisphaera sp. | reverse complement strand
CCATCAATGAACGGGCCGCCCTCGGCATCGGCATGTCCTACCAGCGCCCTCCCACAATCAACGGTCTCAAGACCAGGCAGATGGTGGATATCTGCGCAAAAACAAAGGTCGACACCGTAGAAATGGCACGGTCCCTCAACTTCGAGGAGTTCCTTGACAGGGACGTGAACGCCGGTTTCTCAGGGGGTGAGATAAAGCGCTCCGAGCTCCTTCAGCTCAAGGCGCAGAACCCGGACCTTATGCTCTTCGATGAACCGGAGTCAGGTGTGGATATAGAGAATATGGCCCTTATCGGCTCAACCATCGCCCGGATACTCCAGAAGGAGTCCCCGAAGGCAGGCAACCTCAAACCGTTGGCGCGCCAGCGGCAGGAGAGGACCAAGATGGGGCTTATCATCACCCACACCGGTTATATCCTTGATTATGTCCCGGCCGACAAAGGCCAGGTGCTCTTTGACGGAATACTCGCGTGCGCCGGCAATCCCCGGGAGATATTTCAATGTATCGGCCGGCTGGGATACGAGGAGTGTGTAAAATGTACAATGTAGAAGACCTCAAGGAAAAGGCAAGACAGGCGATCGACAAAAAAGCCTCCTTCGGTGACGACATTGACCTTGGCACTTTCGACAGGTCCTTTGTCCCCCATAAGTACCTCGCCGAGGAAGAGATCTGTGCCATCCCGGATGAGGAGCAGAAAAGGCTTATTATGTCGGGGCTCGATGTGACCGACAAAGGAAGGGGCGGGACATACTTTCAGAAGGACACCGCTGTTATCCATTGCCACAGCAACGAGGAAGGCATTCAGGTCATGCCGGTGACACAGGCATTGAAGGAACATGACTGGGTCAAGGATTATTTTTGGAAACTTGTCCCTGTGGACCAGGACAAATACACCGCCTCGGCATTCCTCGAGCTCCACGACGGCTACGTTATCAGGGCCCTGCCCGGAAGCAAAAGCATATACCCCATACAGGCCTGCCTCTATCTCGACAAGGAAAACCTCCAGCAGAACGTCCATAACCTCATCATAGCCGAGGAAGGTTCGGAGCTGCATATCATCACCGGGTGTGCCACGTCGCCCCACATGAAGCGCGGCGTCCATGTAGGAATATCAGAGTTCTTTGTCAAGAAGGGGGCGAAACTGAGCTTTACCATGATCCATAACTGGGCAGAGGAGATGGACGTCCGCCCCAGGTCAGTCGCTCGCGTTGAAGAGGGCGGCGTTTTCATCAACAACTACATCTGCATGAAACCGGTCCGTTCCATCCAGATGTACCCCACGACGCACCTTGTCGGCGACGACGCCGCGGCAATGTTCTACAGCATCATCGTGGGAACGCCTGGCTCCCATCTCGATATCGGCGGCAGGATCTACCTGAAGAACAGGGGTTCCCGCGCCGAGATCGTTCAGCGTTCCATCAGCAACGGGGCCCATATCATCAACCGGGGCCACCTGATCGGCGAAGCGCCGGAGATCAAGGCCCACCTCGAATGCAAGGGGCTCCTGCTCAAGGGCGGCATCATCGATTCCATCCCGCAGCTCGAAGGCCACGTGGAGGG
>CAZGJP010000519.1:1310-1571 GCA_964526605.1 uncultured Lentisphaera sp. | reverse complement strand
AGGAAAGCCGGAAACGTCTACGAGGGCATGATGAACGCGAAGGGGATGAGGTTCGCCATCGTGTGCGCCCGATTCAACAGCTTCTTCGTGACCAAGCTGCTCGAAGGCGCGGTGGACTCCCTGCTCAGGCACGGAGCCAGAGCCGAGGACATCGATGTGACTTGGGTGCCCGGATCCAACGAAATCCCGCTCGCCGCGGCGAGATTGGCAAAGGCCGGATCCCATGACGCGATAATCGCACTCGGAGTGGTGATACAGGGA
>CAZGJP010000519.1:0-1300 GCA_964526605.1 uncultured Lentisphaera sp. | reverse complement strand
GCCCTCGACAATTCCATCCCGGTCATCAACGGAGTCGTGGCCGCCAACGACATCGAGCAGGCGATCGAGAGAAGCGGGACCAAGGCCGGCAACAAGGGCTCGTCGGCAGCCGAGGCAGCCATGGAGATGGCGTCTCTCATGAAGATCCTCCCGGGAAAATCAAAATAGCCGATAGCAGGAGACGAACTTGGAAAGTCCATCTAAAACAGAAGCTCAAGCCCCGGAAGGGCGCCAGAACAGGAAGGGGGCCGACTTCCGCCGAAAGGGCAGGGAGTTCGCCATGCAGTTCCTCTTCCAGGCGGACCATGACGACGAGAGGAGGAACTCGGCCGCGGACATGGTCCTTTTCTGGAGCCAGTTCGACGAGTTCTGTCCTCATCCGCTGGGAAGGTAGATCGTGAAGGCCAGAGCTTTCGCCGAAAGTATAATCCTCAAGACGATGGAGAACAAACCCCTGATAGACGCGAAGATAGAGCAATTCGCGAAGAACTGGCGATTGGAAAGGATGGGCTGCGTGGACAGGAACGTCATGCGCATCGCCGTGACGGAGATGCTTTTCTTCGACGACATCCCCCCGGTGGTCAGCATCAACGAGGCCGTCGAGACGGCGAAGCTTTTCGGATCCGAATCGTCAGGCTCCTTCGTGAATGGAATATTGAACAGCGTGAAGGACAGTCTCGACAGGCCGGCCAGAGAGCCAAGAGGGAGCGGATGAAGACCTTGTTCTCCATTTTCAAGAAAGGCCTCCAGAAGACCTCGACTGCGCTGTCTCGCTCGGTTGAAAGCATGTTCAGCGATGTGCATCTCTGGGGCGCGGAGGATTTCGCACGGATCGAGTCGCTACTCGTCCAGTCCGATTTCGGAGTCAGGACGGCGAAGAGAATGGTCTCCGACATCAAGGACCGCTATGAACGCGGCTTGGTCAAGACGTCGTCAGACATCTACCGGATATGCGCGGAGGACATCAAGGCGCTTCTCTCCGGCGACCTCCGCGGGATGCGCAGGGCTCCAGAGGGGGCTCCCACCGTGATAATGATGGTCGGTGTCAACGGCAGCGGCAAGACCACCACATGCGGAAAGCTGGCCGGCATCTTCGCGGCCGATGGCCGCAAGGTCATGCTTTGCGCGTGCGACACATTCAGGGCCGCCGCATCCGAGCAGCTAAGGCTATGGGCCGACAGGACCGGCGCGGCCATCGTCTCGTCCAAGAGCGGAGCCGACCCCGCCGCCGTCGCATTCGACGCGACCAGTTCGGCTATCGCCAAGAAGATGGACGTTCTGATCATAGACACCGCTGGCA
>CAZGJP010000518.1:0-1580 GCA_964526605.1 uncultured Lentisphaera sp. | reverse complement strand
TCGGAGTAGTTGTCCTTCGAGACATGCCTGCCCTCCTTGTCGCAACCGTCAAGCTGGAACATCGTGTAGCCGAACACCGAGAGACTCAAGCCCTTCTTCGACGTGTTCCCCACCGTCAACGTCCATATTTCCACAGGCAGATCCCGAGGCACGAAAACCCGCTGATTCAACTCCATCCCCGCGAATTCCGCATGGAGCACCGTCTTCTCCGGATGGAACCTGCAAGTCTTCCTGATTGGAACCTCGATCGCCGGATTGCCGCCCGGACAATAGACCTTGCCCGTTGATTCGTCGCGCACGTAGAGAAATTTGGAATCCCATGAGCTGATGTTGCAGGTCGTGCCGTCGGCATCCCTTATCCGCATGGGGCCGTCGCCTATGTCGCTCACTTCGCAGTAGACCTCCTGCCCGCTCCCGCATATCCTGTTGTAGTGGATGTTGCGCCACTTCCTCGGCGGTTCGCTGGATAGCTCGAAGCAATTCTCCTTCTCGATGAAGCTGCCGTATCTGGACACCGTCTGCATGTTTTTCTCCGAATAATGATTTGATTAGATCAGCGGACAGCATAAATTAAAGTCCTTTTCCGATAAAACAAACATATATCGAAGTTCGAATGGTGGCACATTGAAGAGAATCTGGCTGGTCAGACACGCTGAAAGCGCCGCGCAGACCGGCGAACACATGGGAATAGACTCTCCGCTCAGCAGGCTGGGAATCCTCCAGGCCGAGCAGCTCAAGACCCCCATGGCGGAGATAATCTTCGACAAGACTTTCATCAGTCCGCTCAAAAGGGCGCGGCAGACCTACGAACATTCGGGGCTGCACTGCGACAAAGTCGTGTTCGACAGCCGGCTCGTCGAGGAGATGCCACAGAATTCATACAGCAGCATCCTTCCCTACGAGGACTTGCCTGCATACGGAACCCCCGACACACAGAACGCCTGGAACCTCGACCCGGCCCAAAGGGCCAAATCATTCATCGAGGAATTCCAATCGTCGGACGACGAGAAAATCCTCGTGATAACACACTCCGGATTCATGAGCATATTGTTCCAGACTCTGATCCGGGGACACAAGACGGACCACGACCTATATCTCGGCATGAACAACTGCGGGATATCCTCCATAACACTGCCATCCGACGGAGACCCCAGAACCACAGTCCTCTTCTGGAACGACATATCGCATGTCAGGCAGCTCCTCGGGTACAACCCGATGAAATGACAAGGCTCTCCCCGGTTCCTGGGAGGGACGGCGGCCCCGCCGTCCTCCCCCTCATGTGCAGAGTTTTACGGCAAGGTTCTCCAACTCGAGGCGCGGATTGGCGGCACCTGAAACCAGCGCCTTGTTCGTCCTGAGTATTTCCTGAAATGCATCGGCGAACTTGCGTGGCGGGATCTTCGAGGCCTGCTCGTGTATCTTGAACGCCCTGTAGGGGTTCATCGAGAATATCGCGCTCCAGGAGTACTTCTCCCTGATCACCTCCGCCACGCTCTTTAGATTCGGTTAAAAAACCGTAATCCAAAAAAAATACAACGCCCAAAACTCAACAAAAACCCCGGGAAAGGCCCCATGTCCGT
>CAZGJP010000517.1:0-1588 GCA_964526605.1 uncultured Lentisphaera sp. | reverse complement strand
ACCCGGGGTTTTTTACTTCGGAAAAAACGGGGTTAAAACCAAAAAACCAACCCCGGGGGGGGGACCCCGGGAAAAACACCATCACAGCAATGACAACCCACGGGCTGATCAGGCTTGGCCTTTCACCAGGCTTCATGGTGGGGGGAAAGGTCAGAGGATGGGAGCAGAACGGCGCCGCCGGAGACGGAAGCATATTCGTGGCCGAGTCCGACGAGAGCGACGGCACGAACAGCTTCATGGGCGCAACGGTCGCGGTCGTCAGCAATCTTGACGACGACCATGCCTGGAATTTCGCTGGCGGCGAGGACGAACTGTATTCGAATTTCGCGAAATTCGCGGGCAACGCCGGACAGCTTGTCTTCGGCAGCGGCCCTCTGGCAGACAAGCTTTTCTCGTTTCACAAGAACAGGAAATCATTCTGCATAAAAGATGTCGCGAAGATGCCCGAGTCATTTCCAGAATGGCCGGACTTCCAGAAACTCAACGCACTGATCTCGGCCCATGCGATTTCGCTGGCATCAGGCGTCGCCGTGGAGCATGCTCTCTCCGCGATATCCGACTTCCCCGGGGTGGAACGCAGAATGAGCGTCAGATTCCGTGGAGAGACCACGACCTTGATAGAGGATTACGCGCATCATCCGGCCGAGCTTTCGGCGCTCATGGACAGCCTCCTCAAGATGAAGAGAGGGCGCAGGATACACGTGGTCTTCCAGCCACACCGCTACGCAAGGCTCAAGAAATATTTCAAACGCTTCGTCCGCGAACTCCGCAGGGCGGACAAGGTGACCGTCCTGCCTGTCTTCTCCGCATGGTGCCCCGACGACGACGTCAACTCGCAGGCGCTGGCGGAGGAACTGAACCGGACGGCTGGACAAGCCGACTTTGCGGATTTCGCAGGAGAGGGCTTCGACTCGATAGCGGAGACCATTGCGAAGGATGCGGGAGCGACGCTCCTCGCGATAGTCGGTGCCGGAGATTGCGACAAGCTCGTGGACAAGACGGTCACCGCTCTCGGCCGGATCTCATAGCGTCGAGCCTTTTGAAGGCCCTTGGCTCCATCCCCTTGAACTTCCTGAATTCGCGGTTGAAATGGGAGAGGGTTCTGTAGCCGCACGAGCCCGCCACCACGCTGATCTTGTCGTCCGAATCGGAGATCAGATTGCATGCGCGCTCGATGCGGAGCCGGTTCACGTAGTCTATCACGCTTGTGTTGGTGGATTTCTTGAAGAACGCGCAGAGATTAGGGATGCTCATCCCGGCATGTTCAGCGACTTCCTTCAGCCTGACGTGCTCCAAGAAATGCCTGTGGAGATAGTCGCATATCCTGCGGAGTCTCTCGACATCGAACCCTGAGCCGCGCCCCACTGATCCGCCTGGCGACAGTATCTCGGACGAAGGATTCCGTTGCAGTTCGGAGAGAAACTCCAAGAAGAGACCGATGCAGGAGACCACGTCAGTGGAGCTGGCCGCGAAAATCCTTCTCATGAGATCGAATGCGCGCCTGGTGTCACCGGAGAAACTTATTCCGAGACCGGCTCTCCGGAAGAAGCTCTCCAGTCCGGCGGCTTCTGGAAATACCTGCGCGAGG
>CAZGJP010000516.1:0-1597 GCA_964526605.1 uncultured Lentisphaera sp. | reverse complement strand
TGCCTCAAGCCAGGCTCGAGTGAAAATGTCGAGTTCGCCATAAATATTCCGGGTGTGGTCGGCGAACAGCCAGTCTACATCCCGATAGACTCCAAATTCCCGGCCGAACGCTACGAAAAGCTCGTGAAGGCCTACGACGAGGGTGGAAAGGACAAGATCGAGGAGGAGCTCTCCAGCCTCGAGAAGGAGCTCAAACGATGCGCAAGGGACATAAGCGAGAAATACATCAATCCTCCTGATACGACCGACTTCGCAATCATGTTCCTCCCCTTCGAAGGGCTCTACGCCGAGGTCGTCAAGAACAGCAACCTGGTGGAGGACATCCAGCGCAAATACAGGGTCTCCGTGACGGGCCCGTCCACTCTCGCCGCGTTCCTCAACTGCATCCAGATGGGATTCAGATCCCTCGCCATAAAACAACGCACCACGGAAGTCTGGAACGTGCTCTCCGCGGTGAAGACGGAGTTCAGAAAATTCGGCGAGACCCTCGACAAGGCCAGGAAAAAGCTCCACGACGCCGGAGAGGAGATAGACGAACTGGTAGGCAAGAGGACGCGTAAGATCGAATCCAAGCTCAAGGACGTCGAATCCCTCCCCGAAACCCAGGCGAAAGCACTGCTCGACAACGACACGGAATGAGCCACGGCGGATCACACCAATGTGGAATTCATGAACAACTTTATTTTATTGCCTCATTTCTCGTAAGATTATACAGGACGATCCCGAGGATCGGGTATTCAGCATTTATATCAAGCTTGCGTATTATCCTGTCCTTATATTTTTTGTTGTCAGACCGAAATATCCAAGCATCTTCAGTTTCCTTTATCCTTTTTATCGCTGACTCGCCGGTTTCCGCTGAATTCGAAAAATCAGCCATGATGACAATAGGGCTTCCAAGCTGAAAGTGTCGGTGATATTCACAAACGAGGTAGTCCCCCCGAGAGATAGCGGGAGCCATTGAATCTCCAGCAACCTGTATTATAAACCGGCCCCTTTTTGCCATTTGTTTCAAATCGTCCGGCAATTCAATCCAATCACATTCGCCTAATGAATTTTTGTTCAACTGCCCATTTTTTTCAAATGTTTCAAAAAAGAATCCAAAATCGGAAGCTCCCGCCGCTAATTTCCCAATAAGGGGCAGTACGGAAATGAATTCTGTCCCTCTAATATCTTCATACGACAAGAGTTTGATTTGTGCTCCCCGACCCTTGACGACGGTGCCTGATGCTCTCTTCGAAGGATGTGATGCAGCCAATCCGGAATATGATTTTTCCGGCTGCCATCGTTCAATCCCACGCTGAAATGCCGTAATCTCTATGGCTTCTGCGAAATTCGCAAACAGGTTGTTTTCCCAATTGCCTACATGGAATTCCTCTCCGATTAGGCCACGTGCCTCATACTTAAATCTTAAAGGGAATTCTTCTTTAATTTTCTTCCAATAGTATACAATATCTTCTTTCCGTGAGATGATCAGTTCACGAGTAGGCAATTTGTCTTTCTTTTTGCCGTTGATAACATTATTTGTCGGGAAGAGATTCCACAGGTCGTTATTTTTCCAAAGAGAGAATGGAATAGCATGATCAATCGCATATTCTTT
>CAZGJP010000515.1:0-1598 GCA_964526605.1 uncultured Lentisphaera sp. | reverse complement strand
GTGCGGTTCCGATAGGGGCTCTGATGGATCATGTCGAAGAGCACATGATGAAGGCGAACGAGCATCTGAAGAACGAGATTGGCGGGATAAGGACTGGAAAAGCTTCGCCTGCCATAGTCGAGAACGTGACTGTCGACTACTACGGCACTTCGACGAGGCTGCGCGAACTGGCCGGAATTACTGCTCCCGAGCCGAGGCTTCTTGTGATACAGCCCTGGGATCCCTCATCGGTCTCCGCCATAGAGAAGGCGATACTGGCTTCGAAGATAGGCATATCCCCTGTGAGCGACGGGAAAATCATCCGCCTGCCCATTCCCGAGCTGAGCGAAGAGCGCAGGAGCGCGCTGGTGAAGCAGGTCAAGACACTTGCGGAAGACGCCAGGATCGCAATCCGCAATGTGCGCCGCGACGGCAACGAGATGGCGAAGAAGGCCCAGAAGGGGTCGGAGATCACCGAGGACGAGCTCAAGGACATGCTCGACAAGATACAGAAGCTCACCGACGACTACATCAAGGAAGTGGACGACATCGTGGCGAAGAAGGAAAAAGAACTCACAAGCCTCTGATAGTGGAACGCGGCCTCACGGTCACCACCAGGAATGTGAAGGTATGAACATATTGTATTAACAAAAAAGGGGATCGCATGAAGGGAATTCCAGTCTTGCATGTTTCCGGCGCTTCGATAGCGGAGGCTTGGGAGAATTCCCTTGTGGAGTTGAACGCCAAGGGCTGCAGGCTGAAGACTATGTATGACAGGCCGGACGATCCTGCGAGCATTGACTCGACGATGATGATAACGATAGAGGATCCTCTTGCCGAGCCGATGATACACAAGGATTTCCCAGGCGGGCTCGAGGATCTGCAGGAATATGTCATGGAGGTCGTCGAAGGAATAAAGAACCATCTCGTGAGAGACCCTTCCGATCCGGACGACACCCGATGGGAGTATACCTACAACGAAAGGCTCTTCAAATATTCAGTGCCCGGCCTGAAGGATCCGATGGATCAGATCGAGAGCATAGCGCGGAAGCTCGCGGAGACCCCATACAGCCGCAGGGCCCAGGCGATAACATGGAAAGTCTGGGAGGACAACGACTGCTACGATCCGGCCTGCCTCCAGAGCGTATGGTGCAGGATCACCGAGGAGGAGGGACAGTCGCTCCTCAACATGAACATCAGATTCCGCTCAAATGACGCCTACAAGGCGGCATTCATGAACATGTTCGCTCTCGCCCGGCTTCAGTTAAAGATAGCCGAAAGAATATCGGAACTGACGGACAAGGAGATAAAGCTAGGACGCTACGTCCACATTGCCGACAGCTACCACATATACGGATCATACTTCAACGAGTTCAACGAGAGATTCCTTAAGGGGCTCAAGTCCAGATCCTTCGAAGAGAGGACTTTCAGGTTCGAAGACGTGAAGGACATCATGGAAGAGTCCCGTCCAAGCATCCTCGAGAAGGTCAGGAACATGAAGTAGTCCGCCACGCACCTGCTGAACTTTCACCTCATGGCGTTTTCCTCATAACCGATTGACCGGCATAGAATCCGGACATATGCCCCAATTTTGTTTTTCGAATTTGTAAAACGTAAAA
>CAZGJP010000514.1:0-1616 GCA_964526605.1 uncultured Lentisphaera sp. | reverse complement strand
GACGGCGTCGCCTCCTTCTTCTTCTCGCAGGACGTCAGGTTCACCTACATCGCCTCCTGGGCTGGCTCCGGCTCATCGCACTCGGCCCTGATATGCAAGACCTGCAAAAGCCACGTCTCGCTCAAGCCCCCCCATTCGACGCCTCTATACGTGAGACCCTCGCTCGACAGTTCCGAGTTCTACGATCTATCCGCGATGCTCAAGAATGCAGGAGACTCGTATAGACAGGCCAAGCAGATATGGAACTCCGCGAAGGACAGCTCGAACGACATTGCCAACGCCATAAGAGCCTATCAGGCCTCGCTTTGCTCCTTGGCCTCCACAAACAGCGGCGGCCTCGTGTTCGACGGAGCATCTTCCCTGCTCGCTGACGCGAAAATCGCAGGACAGGCCAGAATGGACAAGCTCGAAAGGATGAAAAGCGAAATAGTCCAGTATATGAAAATCGGAGACAGCCAGATGGCCGGCAAGATCCTCGACGACCTCCTCTCGGCGGCATCCTTCGAAAACGAGATGTCATACAAGGAGTGGGCGCTCAATACGAAAGCAGGAATGAAGAAGCCAGCGGAGGAGTAGGGAAAGGCGGGATGTGCGATGCAGGATGTTTACCCGCTCCGCTGAAAGCGCTGGCGGGCAGGATGTTTGGGACGGAGGACGGAGGGCGGACGATAGGCGGCAGAGGACGGCGATGGAAGTAGTTTGCGCGGCATGCCACGGCGTAGCCGTAGGCGGAGACGGGTCTCCGCGCAAACATCTTTGCGCCGGGGACGGCGCAAAGTACTTGATGCAAAAACCAGAAATGAAGAACCGGCTTGAACGTGTTAACGGCGAACGCTGAACGTGTCAACGCTGAACGGATAAACGATGAACGCTGAACTGAAAATCTATGTCGAGCCGGGGAAGCTGATAGCGGGCATCCCGCTCGATTCTGAGTCCGGGAGGCAGATCAGCATCGGATCTTCGGACCTCTGCGACATCCCGCTTGCGAAACTCGCCAAGGATGCGGGGGCGGCGGAACTTAAGAGCGTGGAACCCACCCATCTGGTGATATTCTGCGGCGAAGACGGATTTTCGCTTGCAAGTCCGCAGAAGGACAACCCCCCCCGCGGTCCGGATGGCAAGCCTGTCCTCGACGGGAGCCTGGCTACCGGCTCCAGAATCTCCTTCGGCAACTGCTATCTCGACATAGAAGTGGAAGGGACTGGAAGTTCGGGTTATTCGCTGATTGTCATGAAGGGGGGGAGCCAGATCGCCACGCTGGACATACCCCAAGGCACGCATGCCGCCGGCGACTCCGCATCCAAATCGGAAATAGTCCTTCCCTTCGACACGAAGGGACGCAGGATATTCAGCGTTAACGCCACGCCGGACGGCATTCTCCTCGCCCCGGAATGCGGAGAGATTCTCAAACCCGACGGTTCTCCGCTGGAGGCCAAAGCGGTGGTCGAGATATCTGAACAATACCGTTTCGGCGAATGCACATTCCGCTTCTTGTCACCGAAAGCCATGGCCCACCCGGGCATGCTGTCGGCCGCAAGGGTGCTCGACATGGTGGTCGTCGCTCTCTTCGCAGTCTCGATTCTCCTGCTTGCCGATCTCTTCCTGGTAGAGCATGG
>CAZGJP010000513.1:0-1620 GCA_964526605.1 uncultured Lentisphaera sp. | reverse complement strand
GACGCATCAACTACCCCCCAAAAAACAACTTTCCCATTAGAAAATTGCACATTAAAACCACTGTTATAGTCTTTTCCATATTCTATACGGTGGTCCTTAGGGTTAATTTGATAAAGATAGCTCGCATCATCCCCACCATTATTGGCTACCGGACGTCCAAAGATCTTGATTACCTCTTCTTGAGTCATGCCATTACGTAAGAGCTTGTCAAGTTCTTCCTTCGAATATGATTTTTTCAAGAATTTGCCCCCGCTGATGTCGCTATCATTTTGGACTTTCTTGCAGCTGGCCGCTATAAAAAGATTAGATAAGCAGAATACAATAAATAGGAATTTGTATAACATTATTTTTTCTCCTTTTGTTATTTACAACACTTTGGAATAAATGCGCCATATGTTTTTCCTTCACGATTTTTGGGGATTTTAGCTACGGTATGGCTATCAATAAGCACACCATCTCTAACATCATCTTTTGCCTCATCACAGGATACGTTATAAAGGAATCCTGACCACTTTGAAACAATTAGATATCCTTGCTCTTCATAATATATGATTCGAATATAACAACAACTTGGTTTTGGTCCAAATTCACATTTGCATTTTTGGGCGGCAAGGTTTAAATATTTTATCCATGCCCCTTTTGCAAGATTATCAACAATTAGTTGTGGTGAACTAGCTACGCCACCACTAGGTGAGGAAGGAGGGGAGGCAGGATCTTGTTCGGGCGGAGGTGATGGTTTAATAATCGTCGGCAATTGCTGCCGCCCTGAGATAGGGTCTTTGTTCAATAAACCCAGTATGTCGAACAAATTTATGGTTCCATTGTTTGTAAATAAATACAGATTATATCCGCCGTCCTCTCCAATCGGGTCCCTTGATTTCCATCTCCCGAGTTCTGGATCATAATCGCGGAGGCCGTAGTCGTAGTCGCCGGTGATCGGATCGCGGGGTTTGGTGCTAAAACGGTATTCGAGTGTGTCAGCCATTGGCCCAGTTGCGACTGGAGTGCCGCCGAATGGAGAGTATTCATAATGCGCTTGCACAGTGCCAGTGCTGTCGAGATAGTCTGTGATATTGCCATTGGCATCGTAAAGAGGGTATACGGCATAAGGTGTAGGGCTTAGGGATATCTCGCTCAGCAATGCGCCGACTCCGCCCGCATTAGTCAAAGAGCCTGTCAGGGCCAAGCCCCAGATGCGTTTTATCAGCAGGGCGTTGGAGTCATGTCCGTCAAGCTCTTCAATCTTATTCCAGCCGTCCCAGACATATTTCTTGTGGCTGGTGATAGAGCCGCCATCAGTGACCTTGCGCTCGACTCTGCGGCCCATGTAATCATATTTGTATTCGATGACAGTTGTGTCTTTCGTGGCAGTTATTATGCGATTTTCCCCATTCCAGACAAGAGACCAAGTTCCGTCATTTGTCATATTCCCATCGTCGTCGTAGCTGGGATTTTTAACAGAAGGTAACGAAGAAGATATCGCCGAATATTGGTTGAGGGGATTTGATGTGTAGGTGGAGGAGACAGGTGAGCCAGTTTCGGTGGTCGTAGAAGTAATACGGTTGCCTATCGGGTCTCTTTGGTAACGAAATTTTGGGCTATAAGGGGTTTTTTCTTGCA
>CAZGJP010000512.1:0-1643 GCA_964526605.1 uncultured Lentisphaera sp. | reverse complement strand
ATTGCCGGCGTATCCGACAATAAAAGCGCCTTCCGGCAATCCATGCTCCTTTGCGAAATTCGCATTTCTTGGATGTCTTTTGAAGGTCTCAAGATCGACGCCGTTGGGAAGAAGGAATGTCCTGGCTTTGGCGAAACGTTTTTTGACGCCTTCGACGATGCCTTCGGTCTGGCACAGCACAAGTGCTGATTTTTTATAGAGAATCTTTTCGAACCATTCGAGAAAGGAGAGTGTGAGTCCTGTCTTCAGCATTCCAAGTTGGACGGCGCTTTCAGGCCAGAGGTCGCTTACGTTCATGATCAATTTTGCGGATTTCGCGAAAGACAGGAATAGCGCCGTTGCTCCTAGGAACAATGGTGGAGATTCGCATATGAGCAGGTCGGCTCTTTTCAGTTTGAAGAGGCCGAGGAATGCGGAGGAGAACACGAACGAGAAATAGCATAGTAGTTGTGCGAGCATGCTTTTTTTCTTGGAAGGCAATATCCAGCATCGTATGGTTTCAATGCCATCTATCTCTTCCCTCAAGGAAATTTTTCCACGATAAGCTGGGAAGATTTCCCCTTTTGGATAGTTGGGCAACGCTGTCAGCACCGCTATCTGATGCCCGGCCTCCTTCATCCGCCTCGCAAGATCGTGCAGACGGTTCTGCGGAGCACCATGCTCTGGTGGATAATATTGAGTGAGGATTATGATCTTAGACATTCGTGATTGGTGATTGGTTAGAGCTCAAGCAGGCTTAGCAGAGTTACTGAATACGTACGAAGCAGATGTCAGATTGATTTATGGTCTGTTCATTCTCCGGATAGTTTCAAAGCCGCCTTAATAACGCGATGAGACAAGTGAATTCCTCTCTCCTGCATCCTTGGAATCGCATCTGATAAAGATATGCCGTGTCCCTCACGCTTGGCTCTGATCAAAATACCAAGCGAACCTGTGATTTGGAGTCCATTCAACCGCGCAATTCGTCTCCCTGCATCTTCATCAATACAAACCACGCCGATGTTTTTATCCAAAGCTATTTGGATTACTGCCGCCTCGCCCGGATCAAGTGTACTTTGTAGAAATTGATTTGTCTTGCAAGGGTCTTTCAATTTCTCAAGCCAATTAGCTGATTCGAACTCCTTTGCGCCGTAATGGCTTGCACTTTGTGCAAGTATCTCATCACAAACCTCGAATGGCACTACAACTCTGTTGTATATATCTCGCAGTATTTTTAGATCGCCCAAGGCGGCAACCAAAGCAATCACGGGCCCCGTATTGATAACAAGCTCGCGCGTTTCAGGCATTGGCTATGTCCTTGCCTAGCTCTGATTCATCCAAGTCTATCATCGGCACGCCAAATTCATGTAGCCTTAACAAAAATGATACGCGATCCAGACCAACTAGAGATGCGGCCGTGCCTGAAGGTATCCTTTTCATCTCAAATAGCTTAACGGCCATTGCCATCTTCGCTTCCCGTTCAAACGCCTCCTTGGATTCTTGAAGAAAATCTGGGAGGGTGTCAGGGTAATTAATGGATAATTGTTGCATCTCGGTTATTCCTCTTTCTTTCAGAGTGATTATAGGTTTCTACTTGACTGGGGACTAAGATACTCTTCCAGCACGGGAAGTCAAACACAATGCAAAGGTTTTACCCTATAATA
>CAZGJP010000511.1:0-1643 GCA_964526605.1 uncultured Lentisphaera sp. | reverse complement strand
TTCTTCTCCCTCTACATGGAACTGCGAAGACCGGACATGGCGGTGATGCTATCCCTCGGCTTCAAAACCGTCTCCATCAGAAAACTCCTCGTCTTCGAAGGCTCCATAATAGCTCTTCTCGGATGCCTGCTCGGAGTCTTCGCAGGAATCGTCTATCTAGAATCCATCCTCCTCCTGCTCGAATCATCGTGGCAGGGCGCAGTGGGCGACACCATCCTGAAGATAAGGATAAGGCCCTCCTCCCTCATGGCCGGCGCGGCGATCTCCTTCCTTCTCGCAGCAGGCACCATGTTCCTGGCCGCAAGACGGCATCTTGGAATACGGGCGGCTGAACTTTTTTCCGGAGGCGACGGAGGGAACGGACCAAGCAGAGGAAACAGCGCACTGGCGGGAATTATTTTCTGGCTGTCCATGGCGGGCGTGGCATCATTGACGGCATTTGGCCTTCTGTCCAGGCGCGGGAGGGCTTCCGACATGTTCTTCGCCACTGGATTTCTCGTGCTCCTCGCAAGCATCAGCTTCTCGAACATCGCCCTCGGATTTCTTAGCCGCAGGATGAACCGCATCTTCGATGTCCGAAGCATGATTGTCCAGGGAATTATGAGGCGGCGGGGAAGGAGCCTTGCGGTTCTCTCCATGATGGCCATAGGAATATTCCTAGTCTATTCCGTCGGAGTCAACCGGCACAGTCCACTTGCCGACCAGAACGACCCCGGATCCGGGACAGGCGGATTCCAGCTATACTGCGAGTCAACTCTGCCCGTCCTATACGACCTCGACACGGACGATGGCAGAGCAGCCTACGCCCTCCGGGAAAAGATATTCGAAGACGTGGAATTCGTCCAGCTGCGCCTCAAGCCCGGTGACGACGCAAGCTGCCTGAACATCAATCGCATCAGCAATCCCGCCCTGCTCGGCGTCCGGCCGGATGACTTCGCAAAGAGAAACTCTTTCGGAATCGTCAGGACTATCGAGGGAATATCCACGGACGACGCGTGGGAGTCGCTCGACATGGACATGGCTGCGGGGGTGGTGCCCGGAATCGCCGACCAGGCGACAATCACCTGGGGGCTGCATAAATCCGTGGGCGACACGATCGACTATCTGGACGAAAACGGGAAGCAATTCAAGGTGAAACTCGTGGCCGCCATTGGCAACTCCATATTCCAGGGCAGGATAATAATATCCGCGGGCAACTTTGAAAAGCTATATCCTTCCGAGAGCGGAACGAAGATAGCGCTCGTCAGAACCGCAACGGAATCCACAGCCGAAATTCAAAAGCTCCTTGTGGAAAAATTCGAGGACATGGGACTTGACGCAATGCCGGCGGCCGCGAGGCTGGCGGAATTCAACAAGGTCCAGAACACATATCTCGACATATTCCTGATGCTTGGTTCCCTCGGATTCGTGGTCGGCACGCTTGGACTTGCCGCCATGACAATGAAGAACATAACGGAGCGGAGGAATGAGCTCGCAGTCATGGAGGCAATAGGATTCACAAGAAGAAGAATCATGGGCATACTCCTCGTCGAACATTCGACCCTCGTCGCGGCAGGCCTGCTCTGCGGCTTCACGAGCGCAATGGTCGCAGTCGCGCCATCCCTCCTTGAGCAGGGTGCCGGAATACCATGGGACGCCCTGAT
>CAZGJP010000510.1:0-1648 GCA_964526605.1 uncultured Lentisphaera sp. | reverse complement strand
CTCGGCGACGTTGTCCGCGGTGTCGGAGAGCACTTCCTTCAGCCCCTGGTACTTCTCGTCCACCAGCTTCTTCAGGTCGTTCTTCTTGTCCTTCGCCGCTTCCTCGAGCAGTTTCAGCGCCTCGGAAATCTTCTCCCCGCTTGTCATGTTGTGGGCATCCATGTCGGCCTCCATTGTTTGTTAGTTTTTGTTGTTTGAGAGTTTTCCACTCCTTGAATATAACGGCATCTCGGGAGAAAACAAATCATCCGCGATTTTTTTTGCGGAGAGGACTTGCAGGCCCGGTCACGGATGGAAGACCGATGTTCTCCAGCATTTCGCGATGTATGAGGCCGTTGCTCGCGACGAGGCCATGTTCCGGAAAGGATGCGCTCCCCTCGAAGTCGCTGACTGTCCCTCCGGCCTCCTCCAGGATGAGAACTCCAGCGCAGATGTCGTATTGCTTCAGGTTCATCTCCCAGAATCCTTCGAGCCTGCCGCAGGCCACATATGAGAGGTCTATCGCTGCCGAGCCGAACCTCCTCACTCCCCGTATTTTCGGAAGAATGTGGCAGAAATTCTCCAGATTGTTCCTCTCCATTCCGGCCCTGACGCACGCGAAGCCGGTGGAGAGGACCGATTCGATCAGCCTGGATCGGCGCGACACGGATATCCTTCTGCCGTTCAGAAAGGCGCCGGAGGACTTTTCCGCGCTGAAGATCTCCCCCAGGGCAGGCGCATTCACGACTCCAGCTATCGTCGAGCCCATGTATTGAAGCCCTATGGACACCGAGTAGAAAGGCTGGCCATGCACGAACGACGTCGTCCCGTCTATCGGATCAACGATCCAGAGAAAGTCCGACGAGGCTTCGTTCCTGCCACCCTCCTCGCCCCATATCCCGTCGGAAGGAAATCTCTCCTTGATCCCATCCGCGATGAGCTTCTCCACAGCCCTGTCGGCCTCGCTCACTATGTCCTTTTCGTTCTTGTAGTCTAGCGAAAGCTCGCCTGCCGCCCTCATCCTCTGTGCAAGCCTTCCAGCGGATTCCGCAAGACCGACAATGAACGAGAGCGTATGCTTCTTCATCTCTTCGCCCTCGGGTGTGCCTGCAGATATGCCTTCTTGAGCCGCTGGGCGCTGACGTGTGTGTATATCTGGGTGGTGCTTAGGTTGGCGTGCCCGAGGAGCTCCTGCACGCTGCGGAGGTCGGCTCCGGCGTCGAGCATGTGTGTCGCGAACGAGTGTCTCAGCTTGTGCGGGGTCATGTCCTGCGGCAGTCCGGCCATCCCCAGATATGTCTTGAAATAACGCTGGAAGGATCGCGGAGTCAGGCCCGTCCCCAGCTTGTTCACAAAGAGCGGTCCGCCCTTTACGGACGCTCCGAATATCTTCTTCTTCGCATCGAGATATTTCCTGAGCGCGAGCGATGCGCTCCTGCCGAGGGCGGCGATGCGCTCCTTCTTGCCTTTTCCCCTGACCTTCACGATGTCGGAGAGCAGATCTATTCCGGATTCCGCCAGCGACAGGGCCTCGTTGATGCGGAGTCCGCCGCTGTATATCGTCTCGAGTATGGCTATGTCGCGGAGCATTGCGAAATTCGCGAACTCGGGATTGGAGTTTTCCGGGCCGGCGTCCGGTCTGCTCCAGTACATTGCCGGTGCTTTCATC
>CAZGJP010000509.1:0-1654 GCA_964526605.1 uncultured Lentisphaera sp. | reverse complement strand
TTGGGCTCCCCGTGTAGGTTATTGGATGCAACATGGGTAAGCCACCCCAGTTTTCGGTCGCATGCCCGGCAAAAAGACAGGGCATGATAGCTGCAGACAACATCTTCGGCCTCGACAGCTCATACAAGGGAACATGGGGGGCCGCGATCCTGAAGGTCTTCAAGATGTGCGGAGCCTGCGTCGGCGCCTCGGAGAATGCCCTCATACGGGAGGGAATCGTATATTCCAAGGTCTATCTGCACCCATCAAGCCATGCCGGATATTATCCCGGCGCCACCCCGATACACATCAAACTGCTATTCTCCATGAAAAACGGCAAAGTCCTCGGAGCGCAGGCGGTCGGCTTCGATGGCGTGGACAAAAGGATAGACGTCCTGTCAACTGCGATAAAGGCAGGAATGACGGTCTTCGACCTCGAGGAATTGGAGCTCTGCTACGCACCGCCATTCGGCTCCGCGAAGGATGCCGTGAACATGGCCGGATTTGTGGCTTCGAATATTCTCCGCGGACAGACCGAATGCTGGTATCCGGAGGACTTCCCGAAAGAGACCGACGGGGGCGTGATAATTGACGTGCGCCCCGCGGACATGTTCAACACTTGGCACATTCCCGGGGCGATCAACATGCCGCTCGGGACTCTGCGTTCGAGACTCTCCGAAATTCCCCGCGACAAGAACATATTTCTATACTGCAGAGTCGGGTTCACCAGCTATCTCTCATACCGGATCCTCAAGCAGAACGGCTACGGAATTGATGGCAGGACCGTGAAGACGCTTTCCGGCGGAATAATGACTTTCTGCTGCTTCCACGGCCCGGGAATATGCGCATCCCAGAGGAGAAAAGCATACGAGCCATATGCCACCGAAGCGAAGAGCTCGGAGAAGTTCTCCCCTGCCGAAGACAAGAACCTGCCGGCGAAAACCCTCGACCTCAGGGGACTCCAGTGCCCCGGACCAATCATGAAGATAAAGGAGGCGTTGCAGGACGCCCCGGAGGGGATGGCGCTGTCAGTCCTCGCAAGCGACCCGGGATTCTCCTGCGACATCGCCGCCTGGTGCGCGAACAACTCTTGCGAGCTGATCTCCGTCGGAGGGACAGCCCCCGAGATAAAGGCCGTGATCAGAAAAAAAATGGAAGACGAAACAAAAGGCCTCCCGTCCGAATGCCTGCAGACCAGGAAAGCAGTCACACTGGTCGTGTTTTCAGGCGATCTCGACAAGGTCCTCGCCGGATTCGTAATCGCCAACGGCGCGATAGCCATGGGCAAGAAGGTGACCATGTTCTTCACATTCTGGGGACTGAACGCCCTGAGGAGAAACGCTCCGCAGAAAAGCGGAAAACCCCTCATGGACTTCATGTTCGGAGAGATGATGCCGAAGGGGGCCGACAAGCTCAAACTCTCCAACATGAACATGTGCGGAATAGGCACAGCCATGATGAAGAACGTCATGAAGGACAAGAAGGTCGAAAGCCTTCCATCCCTCATGAAATCAGCCCTCTCCGCCGGAGCCGAACTCGTCGCATGCTCAATGTCCATGGATGTGATGGGAATACACGAAGACGAGCTGATCGAGGGAGTTAAGATCGGCGGCGTGGCCACATTCCTGTCGGAATCTGACAAATCCTCCGCCACTCTCTTCATCTGAGCGTCCGA
>CAZGJP010000508.1:0-1678 GCA_964526605.1 uncultured Lentisphaera sp. | reverse complement strand
GACGCGATCCTCCAGATGTGGGCGGCGTACCTCTACGAGCTTGACGCCGGTCGGCCCCTCAACCGATTCGCCGGCTGCACCCGGCCGGAGGAAACGGCCCTGTGGCACAGGCTGTTCACCGCCGCCCTCGAATCCCACGATACCGGCAGGACAGTGGCCATCCCACGCTGAGCGGGGCGCTGGCGTGTAAGGAAGAGTCGATTCTTGAAAAGGACAGTCGAGACTTGGGAGGTTGCGGATGTCGGTCCGGTGGCTGTGGCGGTCTCGGATCGGGCACGCCATGCGCGAATCACGATCAAGCGGAACGGCGCGGTCACGTTGACCCTGCCCAAGCGGATCTCGCTGGAACAGGGCAGGCAACTACTCCAGAAGGGCAAACACTGGATTCAAAAGCACTTGCGACAGGTTCAGGCCGAACAGATCGACCCCCGGCTCAACCGGGTTCACGCACGCCGGCAGCTCCTCGAACGCCTCGAACACCTGGCCAGGCAGCATGGGTTCACGTACAAGAAGGTCTTCATCAAGAACCAGAAGACTCTGTGGGGCAGTTGCTCGTCCCACAACAACATCAACCTGAACGTGCATCTGGTCCGTCTGCCCGAGGAACTTCGCGACTACGTTCTCGTTCACGAGCTGGTCCACACCCGGCACAAGAACCACAGTCGGCAGTTCTGGGAGACGCTGAACGCGATTGTAGGCGACGGCCGGAAGCTCCAGCGCCAGCTTCGCCGCTACCAGCCCCGACCGTGAGCCGACCGAAGGTGGAACGCTGGTTCAACGTCCTCGCATGACGCGCCGACCTGGTATGCTCTCAAAACTCCCCTTCCACGTAGTCGTCAAAATGGTACATCTCCGCGTTTTCGAGGAAGGTCTCCGGCCTGGCCAGGAAATCGCAGAGGCGCTGGACCAGGACCAGGTGTTTGTTCTCCTCCTCAGCCAGTTGTTTGAGGATGGCCCTGTGGCTCGGGTCTTTAGTCTCGCCGGCTTTCTGAATGTAGAAATCGCGGCTCTTCTTCTCGATCTCACAGGCTTTGCGATACAGATCCACCTCGCTGATGTCGAAGTCGAAGTGTTGGGCGCCGTCCCGCATCTTGGCGAAAGTCTTCTCGGCGTGCTTCAGGACATCCGTCGCCACCGGTTTTCCACCGGCCTGATTCTGCATGGCCTTTACCGTCTCATAGTGCTTGACCTCCTCGCCGGCCAGCATGTTCAGGATGCTCTTCAGTCCGGTGTTGTCGGTTCTGTCCGCCAGTTCCCGGTAGAAATGCTCGGCGTACTTCTCCTTCTCCATCGCGAATTCGAATATGTCCATCGATTCTCCTTTCAATGATCGCCCCCCGCCTGCGTTCCGCATGATCGCTATGGGACCGGCTGTGCGGCGGCCCGGTCAATGGCACGATTAGTCCTACTGGCGGATGGGCCTTTTGTTCTGAGAAACCGGAATGTTTCGACCGTGTGCTTGACTTCCTCCGATCCGGAACAACAATAGCACGGACAACGAGTACAATTTCCGTGTCTTGGTCGGCGCGTGCGGCGTACCGTTGTCCCCACAACGACGCAGAGGAATGCCCGCAAGGGCGCAAGCTAAGGAGGCATGCAATGGGAACCAGAGGTATTGAGATTGTCGGAATGGACGTCAAGGAGCTGCTCGATCTGTTGAATCGGGCCTACTGCGACG
>CAZGJP010000507.1:0-1696 GCA_964526605.1 uncultured Lentisphaera sp. | reverse complement strand
GAGACAGAGGCTTAGTGATTGCGTCTCTCTTTTTGAAGAAGTTAAACATGTCAGTTTCCCTCTTTCTCAAGTTTCTCGACATATTTGATCGCTGCCTTTTTTATTATTTTTTCATTCTGAAGCTCCATTGGAATTCCACGTTCTGAATGCCTAATATGGAGTTTTTCATGAACGATCGCTTGCTTAATCCGGGTCTTCCCCTCGCTAACCGCCCTCTCGCCAATCCAGTTAAAATAATCTCCTGTTTTCGTCAATATTGATTGGCCATAATCGGAGGCAGGAACTTGATCAGGGGCATACTGAGGTTTAGGAGTGGAAAATTTCTTTGGGAGCTCGGAAAGAGCCTCGTTTATAGCAGCTTGTCCTTGCTTCAAACCAATGCTGCTTTGTCCTTTTTCGACTTCTACTTGAGTTTTACTCGCATTGCCCTTGACATTTCCATATTTGGCAATTGTTGCTCCGCCAAGCTGGACAACACCCGCTCCGCCCACTCTTTCGGTGAATTCCTGGTCGCCGATTAGCCCGTAGGAACGTTCGATGACAGCCTTTCCCTGATCATACATGCCAACGGTGGCGAGATTGCCAAGGTTTTCCTTGTAGTATTCTCCAGCGGAAATGGATCCGGAACTTACAGACTCGGCGGCACTTCCAGCATAACCGTCGAACAACGAATTTTCTTCACCTGTTGCAAGAAGAGAGCCTGTCTGGTAAGCCATATTGGCGGCATCTGAGATATTCGCTCCCGATTGCATCAACATGCTTCCAGCAGCCTTTGCCTCGGTTACCAGCCCCTCTCCGGCCCCTTTGACGAACGCTCCGCCTATTGCCGCAGCATCCTTCGTTTTCTCCCACGCCTTCTCATACCATTTCTTTTCATCATTGTCACTCAGCCCCAACGGGTCAATGAAATTCACCGGGTTATTGGAGCAGTAGATGTAGTTATTCGCGCCGTCTGGATAGCCGCTTGGGTCGCGGGTGATGAAGCGGCCAAGCTCGGCATCGTAATAGCGGAAACCGAAATTATCCAAGCCGATGGACGCTGAGCGTTCTTTAGTGCAGAACAACCTGTTCTCCTGCGTCGAACCGGTTGATGCAACTACGTTGCCGAAGGCTTCGTAATCCGTAGTTGAGGCGACATTGCCCTGGGTGTTGGTCAGGGCCACCACCGATCCGATGGCGTTGTAGCAGAAATACTCAGTAGAGGTTGAAGTGGTCGTATAAAGCACACTTCCAATGCCGCCGCCCATTCCAGTGCCACGAATAAGCTGTTTTGTGATGGTTCTTGACGCATCGAGCTCTTGAATGTTCTCTCCGCCGTCGTAATTAAAGAGAGTAGTTGTGTTATTCTCTGTCTTACTCATTCGGCGTGTGCGGTAGTCGTAGGTGGCAGTGAAAAGGGTGCTTGCACCCCCGTCATTGACTGAAATTAATCTGTTTTCGCGGTCATAAACTCTGTTCTGCGTGCTTCCATTGGCGGTCTTCGATGTCTGGTTTCCATTCAGGTCGTAAGCATAGCTGACAGTATCAGCTCCTGTGATCGCTGAGGTGACACGGTTCAATTGGTCGAGGGTGTAGGTTGTTACTGTAGTTTCATTCGTTGACGGTTTAAAAACCGTCCTACTTGTGCGATTGCCGGCATCATCATAGGTATATTCGTTCACCGTTCCAGGTTCACCGTTCAGCGTTTGTGATTCGG
>CAZGJP010000506.1:0-1704 GCA_964526605.1 uncultured Lentisphaera sp. | reverse complement strand
CCCTTCGGCGAAGCGCCCTTGGGTTGCGCAACCGAGGCCGACGCAAGCTGGGTGCCGGTCGCAAGGACAACCACGTTCTGGAGAACGGTCAGCGTTATCGTGTCCAGCGACTTGTCCCCCTTCATCTCAGGAAAATGGAAGGTGCCGACTATGTCCACGTGCTGGCCGGGCTTCACCAGGCCGGTAACCGATGACGTCGTGTCAACGGCAATGGAAATGGCCCTCAGCCCCCTCGGAATTATCGCCGAAAGTCCCTGGTTCTTGGCCGAATAGTCCTCCTCGAAATGATACCATAGCAGGAATTGCCCCTTGAGCACCGAGGAGGAAAGGGTGCGCCCCACGACCGCCGCCTTGTCGCGAGACTCCACCTCAACCTTGTTCGTCGTGGGGAAACGCTTCACTCTCACAGTCTCCAAGTCGGACGCCTCGATCTTCTCGCCCTGACTCAAAGACCTCTTGAGACAGAGCAAGTCTATGTCCTTCGCCGCGCCAAGAGCCTTCTCCCGTTCGATCTTTATCTGGAAGTATGTAAGCATGAACGCCGCAAACCCAAAGAATATGGCGAGGACTATCATCAACTTCTGCTTCATTGGAGCACACCTCGGGTGAATTGTTCTTTGTTTAAAATCCAAAATATATCCCTTCCAATGCCCATTGCAAGATACTGCCTCTCCTTTGCCCACAAGTTATTGACAGGCCTGCCAACCTTCCTGCACAAACTATTGCCATTCAACATCATAGATATCCAGATCAAGCGGCTTTCACCCCCACGAAGCTTAACATAATATATATTATGCGACGTTGCATACGGGGGCTTTTTCAAGCTAATCTTTGAAGCACTGGATTAGAGGCTGTCGGTCAGATCGCCTTCGCCTTCTTCAATGCCGTCTTCATGGATTCCACCGGAGCATCGAGTCCGGTCCATATCCTGAAGGATTCAGCACCTTGGTGAGCCAGCATGGAAAGGCCGTCGGAGCATTTGCAGCCTTTTCCGTCGGCGAGTCGAAGGAATGCGGTTTTTCCGTATATCATGTCGCAATAGAACTTGCCTTTCAGAAAAAATTCATCGGCGAGGGGGGATGGATCGCCAGATTTCAACCCCAGACTGCTCGCCTGAATAATTATCTCGGATGCTTTGACGGCCTTTGCAACATAGGCATGGTCCTCCGGAACCGAACATGACACCTGGACCGACGGGAACTCCCTTGATATTGTGCGGCAGAGATCTTCGGCCTTCGACCTCGTCCGGTTGACAAAGGCCAGGCTTCGGGCCCCAACCGACGCGAAATGGACCGCTACAGCTCGACATGCGCCTCCGCAGCCGACGAAGAACAAACTCTTTCCCGTGATCGATAGGCCGAAATCGCACTTGATCGCCATTTCAAGCCCCTTCCCGTCTGTGCTGTCGCCGAAGAGACGTCCGTCCCGGTTGGCTATCGTGTTCACGCTCCCCGCGAATTTCGCAATCGGGCTGATCCCGTCGAGATGTTCCATTATCGGCCCCTTGTGTGGCACGGTCACGTTCACCCCGTCATAGAGCCCCCTCGCCCGCTCCGCAAATTCCGCAAGGCCGCAGGGCTTCACGTGGACCGCCTCGTAGATCGCGTTTATGCCCAGCGCCTTGAACGCCGCATTGTGCATCGCCGGAGAAAGCGAATGGCCTATCGGATCCCCGATCACCGCGAATCTCGCGAAGCGCAATTT
>CAZGJP010000505.1:370-1710 GCA_964526605.1 uncultured Lentisphaera sp. | reverse complement strand
CCTCGACCCGCAAAGCAATCCCGACAAGCTCGGCAAAATCATCCCCATCAATGGCGACGACAAGGACTGCGACGGCAAAACCGACTATCTCGACTACGAAATCAAGAGCGCGGATTTCAACGAAAACATCTTCGCTCAAGTCAGGTTGCGCATTCCTGGCGACATCAACCCCGACAACGTCCTCGTAAGACTTTCATATTCGTGCTCCGAGCCTCCGGGACAGGGCGGTGGTTTGCCACTGAACAGAACATTGCGCCTCTGGACAAAACCCTCCAATCAGGCGCGAAATTCTGCATCTCTCAAATCCGGCGGCGACTTCGTCAAAGCCTCCACGGATGGCATTACCGAAAGCTACTACACACTGGCGCAACTCGGCCTTACTGGCGGTAGCAACATCTTCTACCTTGAAGCCGTTAGTCCCGGCCGGGCACTCAAAGGCACAAGCGTCATCACCGCAGAACTCATCCTCAAAAATTCAGAAGGAACCACCACCTTCACAACAGAAGACAAAATAAGGGTGTATCCGATTGATGTTGATATGGACATTGAATATCCGGCGAACTACACTGGCGACATGCTGAAGGAAGACAAAGAATCAGTTCCCGGGATATTTCTGATTATCAACGATGACCACGATGGAAATCTGCGAGATCAAAACAGCAACAGACATCCGGATAATTCTGACGACAAAGTAAACGGGAATGAAGATAAAAAAGACATGATGCAACTGACTCTCCAGAAGCTACCGTCCGATCTGCCTGCTGACGGCAAAATCATATTCAGAAAGCTTCCCGTCGCATCTGCTGGAAATGTCCGGATATTTGAGGATCATAACACGGTTCTGTTTGACAGTTCTTCTGCGAGCGGTATTAGTGATGCCAAGGCAAAGGCGCTTTATCAGTCCTTGAAGTCGGGGGACAAATCCTTCTATGCCGAGGGAGTTTCAATAGGAGAATTTATTCTCGCCATGGAATGTGTGGGGAAAAATGACACTTTGTTTTCGAGTGATTTCATCAAGGTCGTGGTTGGCAGGATTGAACTTGAGCCGATAACCGTTGCAGGAGGAATTCCTCCACACAATCCTTGCGGTGTCGAATTCATAAAAACTGCGAAATTCGCAATAAATGTCGAGCCGATAAACATCCCCGACGATAAAATCGAATGGAAAGTCAAAAAGGGACATGCACGGTTCTGGCAGGGAGATAATACAGGACGGCTGGTTACCGTATATGGAGGTTTCACCGAGGGGGATGCCGAGCTTGAAGTCTCCATCCCCGGACATAAAGGACCGCCGCCAAGAATCAAAACAAAAGTCGTCCCAAAGAAAAACGTAAAAGTAT
>CAZGJP010000505.1:0-360 GCA_964526605.1 uncultured Lentisphaera sp. | reverse complement strand
TATTGTAGCGACGGCAGACTTTGATGAAAATGCGCCACCTAATCAACCGCAAGGAACTGCAGCCACGACGAAAGAAAGAGTTAGAGAGCTTATCAAGGGGGTCAATAAAATATATGAACAGGTTGCAATCGAATTTGAGCTTCAAAAACCTGTCGAATACATTTACGATGATGATTTTTTGGATATATCGAAGGAGGATAACTACGCTGAGTTCAAAGCGCTTACCTCAGAACGTCAAAATACTGGCGGAATAGAGGTGTATTTTGTAGATACGATTGGTGGGGAAAATAGCGTCATAATTGGAGCCATTTTGGGGCCTGGCTATTGAGCTGAAGATGGGATGGTCATAACAGATACTGC
>CAZGJP010000504.1:0-1716 GCA_964526605.1 uncultured Lentisphaera sp. | reverse complement strand
GTGACAGGAAAGATAGCCAACGAAAGAGCCGTCCTCCACAGATATGCCCGGGATCACGCTCCCGGCTCCGTGGAGGTCGAGCAGGCCATGAAGTATCTCGAAAACAGCATTGCAAGACTGGACGCCGCCTCCTCGATAGACAGTGCAAGAGGGATAGAGGGGGATTCGGCAAGAATCTATTTCTCACTGTTCGACAATCTCATAGTGTCGCAAAAGCAGGACTTCAAGTTTGAAGGAAGAAACAAAAGGCCACCACTGGACAATATCAACGCAATGCTTTCATTCGTCTACACCCTGCTAGCCCATGATGTCGAATCCGCACTTGAAGCTGTAGGGCTCGACCCCTGCGTCGGATTTCTGCACCGCGACAGACCCGGAAGGCCGGGTCTCGCCCTCGATATAATGGAGGAACTGCGGCCATTCTTCGCCGACAGACTTGTCCTATCGCTGATCAACCTGCAGCGTGTCAAGGGCAAAGGCTTCAGAAAGACGGAATCTGGAGCCGTGTTGATGGATGATGCAACCCGAAAGGAAGTGCTCATTGCATATCAAGAACGCAAAAAAGAGGAGATATTCCATCCTTTCATCGAAGAAAAAATCTCATTCGGGATGATTCCCTATGTCCAAGCTCTCCTCCTCGCAAGATGCATCAGGGGAGACATCGAATCATATCCACCCTTTTTCTGGAAATAAGATACAAACTGCCAGGCTCAGGAGAAAAACATGCTCGTAATTGTCAGCTATGATGTCTCGACCATGACAAACGAAGGACGCAGACGACTGAGGAGAGTCGCAAAAATATGCCTGAACCACGGACAGCGAGTCCAGAATTCCGTCTTCGAATGCCTAGTGGACCAAACCCAGTTCACCTACATGAAAAATCTTCTTTTGGAGGAAATATGCGACAAGGAGGATAGTCTCCGTTTCTATTTCCTTGGAAACAAATGGCATGGCAGAGTCGAACACATTGGCGCCAAGCCAAGCAAGGACCTCGAAGCTCCACTGATAATCTAAAAATCATCTCTCCAACCTACCCGCGAACCCCAAGTGAAAACATCCCACCAGTAAGCTTCGCAAAAAGCACAAGTCCCCGACAAAAAACATCTTATGAAGAATTTTTGAAAAATGAAACAGAATATCCCTCACGAAATCCAAGCCTTCGCACAATCCAACAATTTGCTTTTTATCCATCAAGAACTTATAATAACAGTGTCGCCCCTCACGCGAGGGGCGTGGATTGAAACTCTCGTCCGTGATGCGCAGCTTGGCGGCGTTTTTTATCCCGCTAAAACCGAGGACATTGTACGATGTAAGAAGCGAAAGAGGCTGTTGCGCCACTGCTGTAAGCGATGTCGCGATTGCACCAGCGGCGGCCTTCGTTGACAGCCTGTCGAACCAAGTGTTGTCGTCGGGCTTTACAAGCGTCCCCTCTATCGCGGAGAACTGCTTCTTCAGCTTGTCGTAGAACGCAACGCCTTGGCTTTGTTTTATGGAGTTTATTATGTCGGGGTCTCTCATAATCTTCCGCGCCGTATCCATCGGCAGGCTAAACGCCTTGTATGCGTGGACAATGCCAGCCTCTTCACGAACCCTGTCCATCAAGTCCCTTATCACGAGACGGGCATCACCGCCAGTCCTTTTCCTTGTTATGGAAGGGTGCATCAGCGAAGCGTTGTGCAACGCGCCTCTTGCCATGTAGTCAACGTCCTGCGCCTG
>CAZGJP010000503.1:0-1721 GCA_964526605.1 uncultured Lentisphaera sp. | reverse complement strand
TACCCCTTGTCTGCCAGTGGCAGAAGAAAACGCCCATGCCACCAAGTAACTCATTCTCCTGTCGTCCTTCGAAGGCCGTAGAAGAGATAATGCCGCGGGCATACCAATCTTTCAACTTGACGAATATTTCTTTCGCCTCCGGTCCATATATGTCAAGTCGCCCTCTGTCATCTACGATGCCATCGCCCTTCAGCTCGGCAAGCATTGGTATGAAGCAATTTTGCGCAAAGAAAACCCGGGGTGTGAAATCCATGCATATGGGAGCCACTTCCATTCCGCTCTCCCTGTAACCCTTAATCTTTTCGGAAATAATTGCAACTTCATCCCAGCTCGCAGGCGGATTTCCAAAGCCAAATTTATCCAAGATATCGCATCTGTAGTTCATAACCATGAATTCGCATTGGTAGGGAAGGCAGTATGTTCCAAGGGAACCGTCTTTATTGACAAGCGAACTGCCAATTAACGACGCCGGGACAAAATCTTCGATTTGAGCCTGGCTCAAGTGCTTTCTAAAGTCGACGATGAGCCCTTTCCTAATATAGGGATGAATCTCTTCATCCGCAAGAGAACAGATTACGTCAAAAGGTGTGACACCATTGGACCAGTAAAAGAGCAGTGATGTCTCGCTTCCGACTGGCACCATGCTGATTTCGATGTCAACTCCGTGTTTTCTGGAATAAGCGGAAGCTATCTCCTCCCATGGCAGTTCATTTCTCTGCCATCCCGCTATTCCGACGCGAATGGTATTTTTGCGCCCGACAAATGTTGAGGCGCCATGCGGTCCAATCTCGATCATCATGCCGACAAAACAGAGCAACAAGATCGCAAAAGTCGTCCTTTGAATCATGGTTCTATCCTTTTACCGCGCCTTGGCTGAGCCCGGACACTATATGTTTTTGGAAGATTATGAAAATAATTATCATTGGAAGAAAGCTGAATAGCGCGGTTGAAAAGAGCGCTCCTATGTCCCATTCTCCAAATTGCTGTTGCAGGAGGGTTACGCCAACAGGAAGAGTGCGGCTGCGTTCGGTGATGGTGAATGTAAGCGCCGATGTGAATTCGTTCCAATAGTTGATTGCGCTGATTACCGCCACCGCCGTTATCCCATTTTTGCTCATAGGAACCATTATATCCCAGAATATCTGCATCTCCCCTGCCCCATCAATCCTTGCCGCTGACATGACATCTTCCGGTATGCCCCTGAATACGTTTCTCATTATGAATATGGCAAGCATGATCCCTGTGGATACGTATGTGAGGACAAGTCCAGTCAAGGAATCGAGCAGTCCAAATTTAAGTAGAAGTTCAAATCGACCTATCAGCATCACCTCGCCCGGGACCAGCAAGGTCAGAAGAAAAGCCAGGAAGAGAAACTTCTCCCCTGGAAAGCTGAATTTTGCGAAGGCGTATGCAGCGAGCGCTCCGACCAAAACGGTGAGAAACGTCGCAGCGAAAGTGGTGATCATTGAATTCCGATAATACGTCCAGAAACCGCCGACCCCCTTGAGTATCTTCGAATAGTTTGCAATAGTATACTGGGCTGGTCTGTTCCCTGAGAGCACTTCCGATTCGACGGTCTTTCCTTCTGCATCCGTGATCTCTGTTTTCCGATAAACCGGATCAATGAAAATATTGATCTGGCCCTTGCGTATCTGCGTGTCCGGCTTGAAGGATCCAAGCAATATCCAAAGAAAAGGCAGCAGGCTTGCCGCAGCGGTTAG
>CAZGJP010000502.1:0-1735 GCA_964526605.1 uncultured Lentisphaera sp. | reverse complement strand
GAATCATCCGCCAGCTAATGATGGGCGGCACAATGCAGGAAAGGCTCTCTCCCTGGATCGAATCGATCCGCTCCACGAACGACCTCACGAAACCGGCCGGTCCGCTCAGCATGAGAAAGGCATGCTCGTGGAGCCTGCCCGATGTCTATAATCTCGCGGAACATCTCAAGACCGAAGTCTGGTGCTCGATCCCTGGAACCGTGTATCCGGAGGAGGTGGACCTGTTCATGGAATACATCGGGGGACCGGCTGGGACGAAGGGCGGCGACATGCGCATCCGCCACGGCCATCCGAAGCCCTATACGGAAACCTTGAAGAAAATCCACGTCGAGCCCGGCAACGAGGCATGGAACATCATGTTCGCATTCATGGCGGGAGGATACAACGGCCCAGACTACTGGGAGGGCATCTTCACGAAAATAAAGAAATCTCCATACTACAAGAACAACATCGTATGCCATGCGGCGGGACAGAACTATTCATCCAACATGACCGAAAGAATCCTCCAGGACACGCCCAGCGCGGACGAATACGCCATCGCGCCATATCAGATACATGGCCTCAGCAAGGAGGACATGGAAATCTTCAAGACCGACTCCGACTTCGCCCGTTTCTGCATGATATATCCCATGAAGAGCGTCGAGACCAGCATGAAGAAGCAGATGGATGCAATCGGCAAATTCAAGAAGCGCTTCTCCGTATATGAAATAAACTGGCATATGACCGGAGATGACATAGACGCCCAGAACAAAGATCCGGAATATCCGGAAATCAGAGAAATGGCGAACCGATTCATCTCAAGCGTTCCAGCCGCGACTGCCCACTACAACCACATGCTCAGACTGGTCCGCGACTGCAACATGCGCACGCTCAACCACTTCACGATGACGGGCAATTACTTCAACGTGAAACTATGGGGGGCGGTCCTCAACATGGCGAAGGGGCAGGAGAGATACCGCCCCAGCGGACTTGCCTTATCAATGATCAACGAATGCATATTCGGGGAGATGGTCAAGACAGAACACGCCGGAGATCAGCCCACGGTATCGGCCACAGGCGGATGGCCCGGAAACAAGAAGGTCGAAATTCCAGGTAAAAAAGGGAAGAAGACCGAGTCGAGCGAGGCATCGATGCCGGCAGTCCATTCATACGCTTTCAAGGACGGCAAGCACCATTCGCTGGTCCTCTTCAATTTCGACCTCGAAAAATCCCATCAGGTGAAACTCTCCATATCCGGATCGCCGAGAAGCGTCGTCTCAAAACGCCTTGCTCCGAAGAACTGGCTCGACAACAACGAATACGATATGGGGAACGGCAAGAACAATGTCACCATCGACGACGTGGACATCTCGAAGCTCGGCAGCGGCACCGAAATCACGCTCCTGCCAGCATCCGTCCAAACAATAATCTGGGATGAATGAAAATGAGATTCATGCCCAAATTACCGATTTCAAAATCGCTCGCCGCAATTGCGCTTTTCGCAATCGGAACACTTCAGGCGTCCGAAAAGCCGATGAAAGTCTTCCTCTGCGCGGGGCAGTCGAACATGGCCGGCGCCGGAAGCAAAGCCGGGCTTTCCGAAGAGGATGCAAAACTCTTTCCCGACAAGGAAGTCGGATTCTGGTTCGCCGATCCGGCGCAGGAGGAAGCAAGCGACGGATGGAAGGAGCTCGGTGCGCCGGTCGGGAAATACGGCCCGGAGCAGCTCTTCGCACTCGAGATGGAAAATGCTTTC
>CAZGJP010000501.1:0-1737 GCA_964526605.1 uncultured Lentisphaera sp. | reverse complement strand
GCCCCTATCGGAACCGCACTCATTCCAACCTCCGTTAAGTTTTACACGCGGACAAGACGGTGAATTTAAATCCGCGCGTAAAACTACACGTTGAAAGCGCAAAATCAAGCGGTATAATTGCCTCATGAAGATCTTCAGGACATCATCCGACATAAACGCCTTCTCGCGCGAAGCCCGGCGAAAAGGCGGAAGGGTGGGCCTCGTCCCGACAATGGGCTATCTCCATCAAGGACACATCTCGCTTGCGAAAATCGCAAGGGAGCATTCCGACTCCGTAGTCCTGTCAAATTTCGTCAATCCAACCCAGTTCGGCCCTAACGAGGACTTCGAAAAATACCCTCGCGACCTCGATCGCGACAACCGCCTCTGCGAAGATGCTGGTGTGGATGCCGTCTTCGCCCCGCCCGTAGAGGAGATATACGGCAAAAACGAGTCGGTATGGGTGGTTGAGGACAAGCTCTCGACCGTGCTATGCGGAAAGTCGCGCCCCGGACACTTCCGCGGGGTATGCACCGTCGTTGCAAAGCTATTCAACATTGTCGAGCCGGACATCGCCGTATTCGGCATGAAGGACTACCAGCAACTCAAGATCATCGAGCAAATGGTCCGCGATCTGAAGTTCCAGATCAGGATAATCCGCGCTCCGATTGTCCGCGAACCGGATGGTCTTGCTATGAGCTCCCGCAACAAATATCTCTCGCCGGAGGAGCGCAATAACGCCCTCGCAATCTCCGCAGGAATCAAGGAGGCGACAAAAAAAATCTCCGCAGGATGCAAGGACTATAAAAAGATCAAATCAGAGCTTGCTCTGCGAATTTCGCAGTCCGGCGGCAAGGTGGACTATGTCGAAGTCTTAGACGCCGACAGCCTGCAGGAATTTTCCCCTGAAACTCCTCCCAAGAATATCCTCGTCGCCGTCGCCGCATTCTACGGAAGAACAAGGCTGATTGACAATGCCCTTGTGGAAAGATAATGATTGTTGAAAATGCGCATGCCGCAAAGAATGCATGGTTTGACCTGCCCGTCCAAGTCATGAGGTGGCAATCTCTAGCTGGTCGGCAAACACTAAATATAACAACGAGGAGCTAAAAGCTCATATTACCTTTTAGCTTTCTTCAATGTTTTAGCATCCAATTCGTCCTGTGGTCTTCCTGAAGCAATCTTGTTCTTAATCGGGTCTGTCTTGCCTAATATCCACCGACAACCATGTATCGAACCTTATTTTGCTCTAACAACCTTAACAGTTCTTCGAAGTCTGGCTGGGTATTCATATAGGAACTTTCCTGCTTCCAATCGCAACTGCTCAAGAATGTCCAGGCGTTTTTCCGGGTTTTTCGGAATATCCCAGTCGCTGGCAGTCCTGTCGTGTATATTTTTAACTCTGATACTGATAGGAATTTTGATTTTCGTCATGCCGGACAATATATGCGGAGAAAGCAGAAATCAAGTGTAAAATGCGAAAAGGGGCAGGAGTAGATGCAATATTTTTCAGTGCAAGAGACATGCCGCACCTCCGAGGTCCCCATACAGCGGAACGTGGCGATGCGTGGATTTATTGCAGACCGATGATTATGTCGCAGAAATTAAACCAGCCGTTCCAAATATATTCAAATCTATCCTTGAACGCCCAGAGGCCGAGTGCCGGATCGGAGATCTAGAAGATCTCCTCGCCGTCGGGCATGGAATAAATCGGTGACATTCGAATGGCAGCAATCTTCATCAGTTATTTCAGCTTGG
>CAZGJP010000500.1:0-1748 GCA_964526605.1 uncultured Lentisphaera sp. | reverse complement strand
CGATGAATCTGCTGGCCGACATCGCCAATTCGTATCTCGACCCGAGGATAAGGTTGGAATAACCCGAAGACGGAGGATTGATCATGGATGGATTCATCGAGGCGCTGATACCGATGTTCGTGGCCTGCGATCCACTGGGGCTCGTGCCTCAGTTCTGGGCGCTGACGGAGAGGAAGGACGAGAAGTCCAGAAGGATGATCGCGCTGGAAAGCTGCGCTGTCGCCCTGTTGCTCGGGTTCATCTTCGCGGTTGCCGGGATACAGGTCTTCAACGCGCTTGGCATAACGGTGGACGATTTCAGGATAGGCGGAGGAATAGTCTTCCTGATAATAGCCATAAGGATAGTCCTCGGGGTCTCCGAGAAATCCGAAGGGGCGCTCCCGGATGACAATAGCATAAGCGTGGTGCCGATAGCGACGCCTTCGATAGTGGGGCCGGCCGTGATCGCCAACATAGTGATGCTCACCCAGCAGAGGGGGCTGGCGGTCTCGATGGGAGTCTTCACCACGATAACCCTAATGACTTTGGGGATACTCTTCTTTTCAACGGCGGTAAGGAGGATCGTAGGGGAAAAGGTGGTCAAGGCCGTGTCGAGGATATTCGCTATAATGATGGTTGGCATCGCCGTGATGTTCATAAGGCTTGGTCTTCAGGGTATGCTGATGGGCAGATGAACTTGGTTTTGGCTGTCGAAGCCGTTTCGGCGATCGGAGAACAAGTGGCAATTGCAAGTGAAGGGAGGACATGATGGATTCGGATTACATTTTCTATGCGGGGAATGTTGGCATCGCCGCCGAGGCCGCCGTCCCGGAGGAGAGCCGTGAAATCCTCGAGATGATAAACCGGAAGGTTGCGGGCGGACAGTCCCTCGACGGCATAATGGATTTCCTCTTCGAGAACCTCACATGCCCGTGCGACCGGCTGGGGCTTTCGTTTCTGGAGGACGATGGCAAGCGGGTTGTAGCCCACTGGGCGAGGGCCAGGAACGAGAGGATATTTCTGAAGAAGGGCTTCTGGCAGGCCTTGGCCGGAAGCTCCCTGGAGAGGATAATCTCGACAGGGCAGATCCGCATAATCAACGATCTGGAGAGATACTCCGCCGAACACCCGTCGAGCGCCTCGACCAGACTCGTCCTCAAGGAGGGCGTCATGTCGAGCATGACATGTCCGCTGAACATAGATGGCCGGCCCGTGGGATTCCTTTTTAGAAGCTCATACAGGAAGAACGCGTACAACCGGACCCACATCGCGATGCACTCGATGGTGGCCGAGCGGATAGGCCAGGCCGTCGAGAAGGCATACCGCATCGAGCAGCTCACGGAGACCAATCGCGCATACACGGAGATGCTCGCGTTCGTCAGCCACGAGATAAAGAATCCGCTGTCTTCGATAATCATGGACGCCGGTCTCCTCCTCAAGGGCTACATTGGTGAACTCCAGCCGGACCAGGCCGAGAAGATACGCAAGCTCGAGACCAAGGCGAAATTCCTCCTGGAGCTCACCAAGGACTATCTCAACCTCGCCAGGATAGAAGGGGGCAAGCTAGAACCGGACATGAAAACGGGCGTCGAATTGAAGGAGCTGATCGAGGACGGCATTGCGGTTCTCGAACCCCAGATACAGGCCAGGAAATGCAGGCTCACCTGCGAATTCCGCGGAGACGGCTCCACCCTCGACTGCGATCCCGACCTGCTCCGCATCGTCATCATAAACCTCGTCGGCAACGCCGTGAAATACGGGAACGAAGG
>CAZGJP010000499.1:1286-1765 GCA_964526605.1 uncultured Lentisphaera sp. | reverse complement strand
GCGTCTTCGGAAAGGTCACCGAAGGAATCGACGTGGTCGACAATATCAAATCCGTCCAGACCGCAAACCGCGGCCCACACCAAAATGTCCCGATAAAGAATGTCACCATTATCTCCGTCGAGAAAATCTAAAACTAATTCCTCTCAAAAAAATCATCACCAACACTTGACATCGCGCATCCAGCGAGTATCGTTTCTGGTGGTAACGATACCCCGCGTCATGGCATTGACGGGGCGGAGCGTGGAAAAATTCTTGGATCAACAACATAAGTGAATGAAGAAAAACAAAGGACTTTTTTTGCATCACCTTTTTGAAAAGGCAAATTCTCTATCAAAAACAGCCATAGGTTCTGCTATAGAAGTTCATCGAGACAAGGACCCGGTCTCCTTGAGTCTATATATGAAAAGTGCATGATGCATGAATTAGCGTTGAGGGGAGTGTCCGCAAAATCTCAAACCTTGGTTAAGATAAAATACAAG
>CAZGJP010000499.1:0-1276 GCA_964526605.1 uncultured Lentisphaera sp. | reverse complement strand
TAATAAATTTTCATGAAGAAAGGCTAGGAGATGGGATTTCGAGGCTGATCCTTCCAAGGGCTAATCTTCCGTAGCGTGTAACCAACAATCAGATGCTATTTTTCTCTCTTCCTTGCCTTCGTTTACTTTTGTAAAAGAATATGCTTTCCCCTGAAAAAAACGAACTATTCGAGCTTGAGATCCTCAAGCATGTCGAAGAGACCCCTCTCCTTAACAACAGGATGGCCGCGGTCAAGCTCGGATGCAGCGTCAAGCTTGCCCACGAACTCCTCCATAAGATGGTGGCCCGCGGCCTGCTCCATGTGAAAAAGCTGCACTCGCGCCGCTGGGACTATTTCATAACCCCGCACGGCATCTCGGAAAAAGCCCGCCTCACCTATGAGTTCCTCGACTTCTCGATGCACTTCTATCACGAGGCACGCAAAGAGAGCTCCAAGGTCTGCCTCTCCCTCGCAGAAACAGGTAGACGGAAAATCGCATTCCTCGGCGCCAACGACATGGCGGAAATCACATATCTCGGCGTAAAGGAATGGAACCTCGAACTAGTCGAGATCTTCGACGACATCAGCAAAACATCCTTCCTAGGACATCCAATACTGCCATCATCCAAACTCGACGAATCCAGGGCCGATGCGATAATCGTCTGCAAATACGAAAAGAAAAATCCGCTCTCCGCAAACTACCTCCCCGAGAACCTGCCAAAATCACCCAAAATGGTCTGGGTCTTCGGAAACAGATATCAGGACAATAGAAAGACGGAAAATGATAGTAAGTCCAGATGATCGAGCATAATGTAGAAAACTTCATATCCGAGCTCGCAAATGAAGGAGGGATTCTCCTAATAGGAGGTCTCGCTGTTATCGCACATGGGCTATCCCGAGGCACTAAGGACGCCGACATCTGGTTCGAACCTTTCGAAAGCCCCAGTATATGGGCTGAAAAGATAAACATAGTCATGAAAAAATTCAAAAACGCAAGTCTCTTCGATGTCTTTGAAAATATGAATGTCAACCCCGAAAATCTCGCTGATCACATACAGAACAAGAAAATGATCCGCATCAACGGCCTCGAAAGATGGCTCGACATATTCAGGGAACCTCATAACTTTGAATCAACTGACTTCGGACAATGCTATGAACGCACAAAAATGACCCATGACAAATACAAGATAATGGATGAAATAGACCTGCTTATGACAAAGGATGACACGAAACGAAAACAAGACGACTCGGACATTGTGTTCCTGATGAACAAGACACACTCAAGATTCAAGGAG
>CAZGJP010000498.1:0-1767 GCA_964526605.1 uncultured Lentisphaera sp. | reverse complement strand
GTTGCCGTTTCTTCTCTCACGGCAGTTTGGGTCACCTGATGTAGGAGGTAATTCAGCACCTCCTTGTCCTTCCCGCTGAGATATTCGTCGTATAGCTTGGTGAATATCAGCTTGAAGACTTCCTCGAATACATCAACCCCGGCATTGGCGAGAACCTCGTTCTCCATATCGAGGATTATATCCCTGAGGGACATTTTCTTGTTGGAAATCTTGTCTCTGATTATCAGGTCCTTCAGAGTGAAGCGTTCGGAGAGTATGTCCTGGAGGCTCTGTGTCGAGTTGGGGATGTCGGTTATGTCCTCGAAGTAGTTGGGATCTTTGCGGTGGTAGTGGGATATCTTCTCTCCGTTGGTCCACACGCCGATCGGGGCGCCAGTTGCGTTGCAGTATGACCTGAGCTGGTTCTTGCCATCCGTGTGGTTGGGCTTTTTAAGCTCAACCACGATATATGGGACATCGGGGCGGTCTTTGTCGAAGATGACTATGTCGGCGTTTTTCTTCTCGCGTCCGAAATTCACTTTATGCTCGAATGCTATCCTTGCGCGTGGGTAGCCGTAGTGCGCGATGAGTCTTCCGGCGTATAGCTGTCGGACGATTTCCTCGGGCTTGAGCTGGACTTCCTTGTCTCGAACTATGCACTTCACGAAAGCCGTCTCCCTCTCCCTGTTTTTTTTGACCGTTGTCCTCGATCGCAGCACTTCGATTTCCATCTTGGAGAATATGGCAAGCTGGTAGTCACTGTCCTTCAGTATTGTCTGGATGATGTCCATCTGAGCTCCTAGGGGTTGTTCAGAAGGGAAAACAAGTTTGGTAGTAATATTATTCCCTCAAGGGTGGATTTCAAATGGGGTGGAATTGCGGGAACAGTATCCGGCTTATCGGTGCATCATCGTGGCAATCTACCCTGCGGGAGATTGTGGGAAGGAAAGGACGACATATGGAAAGCTACTACTTTCCGGAGTTTGGCAGCGATGATCTGGCGGATCGGACTTTGTTATTCGAGGATGATTTTCTTGAAGTTCTTTTTTCCTGCGGCGATTATGCTGTCGCCTTTGGCCAGTTTTTCGGCTGGAATCTTGAGGTCAGGGTCGCTGATCTTCTGTCCGTCGAGGTAGGCGCCTCCGCCTTTGATCAGTCTTCGCGCTTCTCCGCCCGAGGAACAGAGGCCGCTTTCCGTGAGGATGCGGACTATCCAGACGGAGTCTTCGCCGGGTGTTCTTGCGATTTTCGCAGCCGGCATGGCTGAATTTTTGGCCTCGGCGGCGTTGACTCCGTGGATATTGCTTGATGTTTGGATTTTCGATTCCGGGTCGGCGAATCCGAATTTTGCGCCGGCGGAGAGGAAGGATTCGGTGGCGGCTTTTTCGCCCCTTGCGATGCGTGTGCATTCGAAGGCGAGGATTTCCTTCGCGCGGTTTAGTGCGGGAGGCTGGAGCTTCTCGAGCCGTTCCACCTCTGGGAGGGGGAGTTCGGTGAAGAGGCGAAGCATCCTGCCGCAGTCGGCGTCGGGGGTGTTGCGCCAGAACTGGTAGTAGTCGAAGTCGGAAGTCCTTTGAGGGGAGAGCCATACCGCGCCCTCGGCGGTCTTGCCGAATTTTTCCCCGCTGGAGGAGAGGAGGAGCGGGACGGTGATGCCGTAGGCCTGGACGGACTTGAACCTGCGTATCATGTCGGTTCCGGCGACTATGTTGCCCCACTGGTCCTGTCCGCCGATCTGCAGGATGCATCCGTGCTTCTCGTTGAGATGGAGGAAGTCGCATGCCTGGA
>CAZGJP010000497.1:0-1778 GCA_964526605.1 uncultured Lentisphaera sp. | reverse complement strand
AGAGCTGGAGAATCCGGAGACAGCTAGTCCCGCCATCCGTATTTTGCCCACGGTCTCGTCGAGCCCGTTCTTGAACTCATCGAGTTCGTATATCTTGAGTTGTCCGAGATAGCCCCTGAAATCTATCCCGTCGTATCCGAGTTCGGACGCTGCCGATACTATCCTGTCGAGATCCCATTTCGGGCATCCAAGAGTGGCGAAGGAAAGCTTCATGAATATTCTCCAATTTTTTTACAAGTTGTATTATTGCATAGATCGAACATTTTGCAACGATATGGATTGGCGCATTGCTCGCCCGCTGGGACATCTGGTGGCTCGGAACTGGCCAAGGTTTTGCGAATCTCGCAAATCTTGTCCGGGACGATAGCCGAGAACGGCTTCAACGCCTCCGTCACATCAACCTTGGTGAATATCTTTTTCGGATCGCTGTTTTCTCCTGCGGGAGTACCGGGTGTGACATGCATGATGTAGCAACAACGGATATCCAGACCTGCGTTCGAATAGACATAGTGCTGGAAGGCGACATCGTGGTAATTAACCTCGGCGATACCCCTGCCTGACTTTACTTCGATGAACTCCCAGGAATTGTCGCCGACAGGCAGAAGGATGTCTGATTGTGCGTAGGCGTTTTCGAAGATCAGGCCGCACTCGAAGAGGGGGACTCGCTGCTGTAGCAGTCCGCGGCAATAATCCAGTCTGGGGCCGAAGCCTTCCGGCCCCTCGGCCATGATGCCGTCAGGGAAAAGTTCACGTGCTTTCGCCCCGATCATGTGTCCGTAATTGAAAACCTGCTCGGTTGTTGCGGGATACGCAGGCATTGCGTCCCGGCGATGCTTGTAATACCAGGCATACTTCAGGCACTTCAGCCCGTTGAGATAGTTGTTCTGGGACAGAAAGATTTGATGCCGCTCGTTCTGAGTTTTTTCTGTTTCGCTCATTTTTCCCCGTCTTTGTTTCTAGTTTTATCGGGATGGTCTTCCTATCCATTGCACTTTAGCCAATGCTCGGCTTCTATTGCTATTTCAGGATTCCGAAGGATTTTAGCCCCCATGCGGACAATGTGCATATTCGGACTGTGTTGATTGGGATTTAAGATGCCAAGAGCCTCTTTAGGCGTGGTCTGTAGGCATTCGATGAGGTAGGCAACTGCCGCACTGCGCGAGGCTCCCGCCTGACAATGAACGACTATGCCATCCTTGTCCTTGCTCCAATTTAATATCTGACGAATGTCCTTTGTTGTAGCCAGTTTGCGTCCACGCCAAGCTTCCTGTATGTCGTCGAACTTCACTAGCAGAATGCCTCTGCAAGGCCCGCTGATGACAATCTCGTCAGCCAAGTCGGTGATGGACACAACCCAGTTCTCCGCCAGATTCCCTGAGCGGAGTTCCCGACGCACTCTATCCAAGCTGTATATGCCAACAACCTTCATGTCACAAACCGTAGGAGAGGCTATAAAATATAAAAAAATCAGACAAGTAGAAATTGTCGGCGGGGGCGGACGCACCTCCGGCTCTACCCAGAGGCCGCTACCGCCGCCAAGTTCATGTCGGCAATTTCAACAAACCGGGCCATTGCACTTGAGACAAGTATTTTTTTCTTCCAGCGCCGCACGATTTGCACAGCTGTGCCATTGTTCCGTTGCTAAAAAACCGGATTGTCGCACTTGATACAGCGATCCCTCTTGCCTCCAGCGCCGCACGAGTTGCAGAGCTGTGCCATTGCTCCATTGTTAAAAATCGGATTGCCGCACTTGATACAGCGATCCCTCTTGCCTCCAG
>CAZGJP010000496.1:0-1779 GCA_964526605.1 uncultured Lentisphaera sp. | reverse complement strand
GGGCCGACGCCAGCAGCAGCGCGAGATCGAGGAGTAGTCTCCTGCGGCTGATCCCGAAGGCCAGATTCCCCGGACGCGAGGACTTCTCCAAGAGCGCTTTCGACGCTTCCTCTTTCATTTCAGGGATTCCACCACGTCGTCAATGATTTTGTCGAGCGGCAGAGCAGGCCTCCACCCGATCAGGGATTCTATCTTGCTGGTGTCGGGGACTCGCCTCATCATGTCCTCGAATCCGGCCTCGTATGCCTTGTCATAGGGAATCTTGACTATTCTGGACCTGCTCTTCAGGCGCTTCTTTATCCTTGCGGCAAGTTCGCATATCGAGATCTCGTCGGTCGAGCCAATGTTGAATACGTCGCCGAAAGCGGACTTCTTCCCGGAAAGCCCCCTGAGGGCGCGGACGGTGTCGTGCACGTGGCAGAAACAGCGCGTCTGGCTCCCGTCTCCATATATCTCGATGTCCTTTCCGGATAGCGCCCTCGATATGAATCTGGGCACGACCATGCCGTATTGTCCAGTCTGGCGGGGGCCTACGGTGTTGAAAAGCCTGACAACGGCCACTGGCAGCTTCTTGGAACGGTGGTAGGCTTGGGCCAGGAATTCGTCGAGAAGCTTGCTGCAGGCATAGGACCACCTGGAGTTCTTCGGCTGCCCAATCAGGAGGTCGTCCCGCTCCGAGAAGGACTCGTGCATGGATTTCCCGTATACTTCGCTGGTCGAGGTGACCAGACATGGCGTCTTCTTGCGCAGGGCCGCCCTCAGCACCCTCTCTGTCCCGTGGACGTTCGTCTCGATGGTCAGCACGGGATCCTTGACCACCAGTTCCACGCCGACTGCCGCGGCGAGGTGGAAGACCATGTCAGATCTGGATATTAGGTATTCGAGCTCCGGCAGGTCCAGTATGTCCCCCTCCACGAAGTCCAGAGAGGGGGAATTTTTAAGGGACGCAAGGTTTTTCACTGATCCTGTCGAGAGGTTGTCCACCACCGTCACGTGGTGCCCGTCGCGCGCGAGCGACTCGGCCAGATGCCCCCCGATGAATCCCGCTCCGCCAGTTATCAGATATCTCATTTTTCCGCTCCCGTGTTGGCCGTTTGAAGAATTTCGGGGTCCGGGCTCAGCGCCCTGATGTGGAAGAACCTGTCCAGGATCTCCCCGATCGGGCCCGAGACTATGTAGAAGTTTATCAGGAATATTATGGCTGGCGCCGGACGGACGCAGACCATCACGGCCGCCGCGATGATGATCGCGATCTTGAAAGGCTTCCTCTTTGCAGACTGCAACCATTTCCCGGCGTGGATGTAGCGCACGTTGCTCACCATCAGGAGGCCGAGAAGGCCGGCGTATGGGGGAATGACGACTATCACCTCCTGGAACTTGATGTTCTCGAGGCTGTAGTATATCACGAGGCTGCATATTCCGGCGGCCGCCCCCGGCGATGGAAGCCCGCTGAACAGATTGCTCTTCTTCTTCTCTATCATGGCATGGACGTTGTATTTCGCCAGGCGGTATGCCGCGCATCCGATATAGACCGCGCACATCGCCCACACGAAGTAGTAGCCGGCCTTGTTCAGGTCCCTCAGGCAGTGCGCCATTATCGCGACCACCACGGCGGGAGCCACCCCGAAGGTGACCATGTCCGAGAGGGAATCCATGTTGAGTCCCTGCAGGCTGGCGGCGTTGAATATCCTTGCCGTGTAGCCGTCGAGCGCGTCGAATATCATCGCGGCGAGTATTATCCAGCAGCTTATCGCGAATACGGGCGCCGGATCGCGCGGG
>CAZGJP010000495.1:0-1788 GCA_964526605.1 uncultured Lentisphaera sp. | reverse complement strand
CCATGCGTGTTGACGTAGGCTATCTGCTCCTTTGCGATTTTCGCGGACTCGATGGCGGCCTGCATGACTTCAGCGCTGGCGCGGGAATCCGGCACGACCATGTCGGTTCCGTTGCTGTTAGCGCCGAATCCGCCTATCAGCGAGATTGGTCTTGCATTCCTCCGCGCAATTGATTTTTCGCTCTCGAGTATCACGATCCCCGCCCCTGCGGCTATCACGAACCCGTCCCGGTTCCTGTCGAAAGGCCTGCTTGCGGCCGCCGGATTGTCGTTGTATTTCCTTGAGGTTGCTCGCATGGCGTCGAAGCCGAGGGATTGGGGCCAGTTGATCTCCTCGGTGCCGCCGGCGATGACGATGTCGTATTCGCCAGAGTTGATCAGCCTGGCTCCGACTATGATTGCGTGTGCGCCGCTTGCACATGCTGAGCTTATGTCGTAGCTTTCGCCGGTGAGGCCGAGGAGCAGGGAGAGGTTTGCTACGGCGGAGGAGGCCATGACCTTGGGGACCACGAACGGGGACACCTTTTTGACTCTTTTGGTCTCCTGGAATATTTTCGAGTTCTCGTAGAGGTGCAGATGTGCGCTTCCGGCGCATCCGAGTATCACCGCTATGCGCATGCCTTTGAGGGAGTCCGGCTGGAGTCCGGCCTCCGCGAGGGCCTCCTCCGCAGCGGCGGCGGCCATGACCGCGTTTGGCGGCATGAAGCGGAGGGCTTTCTGGTCGGCGAACGAGCATGCCGGGTTCTGGTCCGGGAGTCCTGCGACGAGGCTTTCGAGCCCGAGCTCCCTCCATTCCGGCATGGAACGGATGCCCGAACGTCCCTCCCTGAGAGCCTTTTCGTTCTCCGGGAGCCCTTTCCCTAGCGGGGTTACAAGTCCTCTTCCGCTTATCGCCGTCCTAGTCATCTCCATAAAGACCATTTGAAATGTTGCAATGTGACGTTCGGGAGAGACGCGGGGATCCTGCGTCTCTTATTTCGAGGCCATCCTGGGAGCGAGATATTCGACGCAGCTGGAGAGGGTTGCAAGCTTGGGGTAGTCGGCTTCCGGAATCTCTATGCCGTATCGTTTCCTTATCTCCATCACAATGTCGAGGAAGTCCATCGAGTCAAGCTCGAGCTGGTCGCGCAGCTTCTCGTCGGGATTGACGGAAGAGCAGTCCCCCTCGGGCAGGATTTCGTCTATGATGTCCTTTATTGCTTGCGATATCTGCTCGCGGGTCATGGTTTCTCCTTCGGGTGCGTTAAAAGGAAAGGTAATATAGCCCTTGCGCGTCAATCTTCAAATCGTTTGACGATCAAAGAGGAGTTTATTCCAAGCATTCCGAAGGAATTGTTGAGGATGTAGCGGATTTCGGATGGGGGTCTGACGGCCTTCTCGCGCTGGAGCAGGCCCGGCATGTCGCATTCGGGGTCGAGCTCGTCCAGATTGTGGCATGGATGGACAATGCCATCCTCGAAGGAAGGGATGTTGCCGGCCAGCTCAAGGGCGCCTGCCGCGCCCATCGCATGTCCTATGAAGCCCTTGGTGTTGTTTATGATGGGATATCGTCCGGAGCCTAAGACCTACCGGATCGCCTCGCACTCCTGGATGTCGCCGGCCTTGGTCGCCGTCGCATGGGTGTTGAGAATGCCGATGTCCTCCGGACGGAGGCCCGCGTGGGCTATCGCCTTGGCCATGCATTCGGCCTGACGCTCCGGATTCGGAAGCACATAGCTGGTTCCATCGGAATTCGAGGCCCATCCGGCTATTTCGGCGTAGATTCTCGCACCGCGCCTCTTCGCGTCTT
>CAZGJP010000494.1:0-1796 GCA_964526605.1 uncultured Lentisphaera sp. | reverse complement strand
TGTTTGAAACCAATTGATTATGGATTATGGCCTCATCCATGCTTGGATGCGGGCCAGTGCGGGGACGAGCTGTCGGAAGGGACAAAATGTCTCTAGTCTGCCATCTTGTGCCAGCTGGTGGCGATATCATGCTACGCTCCAATGGTTTGCGGATAATCGGCGGAAAGTTTATTTGAAAAGTAAACAATCCATGGTATATGTTATCCTTGGAAAAGGGAAGAGTTCCACAAACCAAGAGAAAAGGGAGACGACGATGAAAACGCTGATAATCGCGATGATGATGACGGGGCTTGTCTGGGCCTTGTCCGCTGCCGACTGTTGCGGATGCAAGTCGAATGACAAGGAAGCTGTGTGCAAATGTGATCCATGCAAGTGCGACCCTTGCGGATGCAAGGTTTGTCCTTCGGCGGTGAAGACCGGTTGCGCTGCTGGTCGGTGCAAGGTGGGAGAGGCGGCGAAGCAGTCCGCCGATATCCAGATAAAGATGCTGGACACCGAAGGGGTCCGCAAGATAGTCGAAGAGAAGGGCGCCTTGATATTCGACGCGCGGACTGGCAAGTGGGATGACGGACAGAGGATACCCGGTGCGAAAAGCCTGAGTGCCGCGAACAGTCCCGAGGAGATAGCCGCCGCGATACCCGACAAGAAGCAGGCGGTGCTTGTCTATTGTGGCAGCAAGCAGTGCCCGGCGAGTGCCGAGCTTGCGAAAGTCCTCATAAAGCACGGATACACGAATGTGATGGAGTATCCTGACGGGATAAAGGGCTGGAGGGACGCTGGCATGCAGGTGGAGAAATTGAAATAGTGTGCCCCCACACGAAGGAAACTCCTGTTCTGGAGTTTTGAACCCGGTCTGGAACCGGGTTTTTTTTTTGACCCTGCGCCCCCTTCGGGCTATATTGACTCGAAATGGAATAGAAAACAACTTTGCAGGAGGAGGCATGTCCTGGATGAGATGCACGATTTTCGTGGTGTCGGTGATTTTTCTCTCCTACGCTTCGGTTGCGGAGCCCGCAACGTGCGTTCCGCGTAGCATGGGGGAGAAATGGGAGCAGCGCTTCGCCAGCTTCCGTGACAGGAACAAGGAGAAGACCCCGGACATCGTGTTCTTCGGGGAATCCCTCTTCGAGACTTGGAATTTCAGGCCTGAATTCTCTCCCATATTCAAGCGGCAGTTCGGCGAGATGAAGACCGTCAATTTCTGCAGCGGGGGCGAGTGGCCCCAGACTCTGCTATGGAAGCTCTCCAACGGCAATGCGCTTCAAGGCATCAAACCTAGATTGATAGTCCTCAACATAGGCGGGGACAACCGAGATCCGGCCACGGACACGGTCGCGGGAATAAAGAATCTCATCGCGGTCATGAATCGCCAGTCACCCGATGCAAAAATCCTGCTAATCCCTCCCATGAGAAGGGGGAGGGAAGGGGGTGAATACTGGCGGCGCAGCCAGGAAGTCGCGGACGGAACGGAGCAGCTTGCCGACGGGGAGGCGACATTCTTCCTCGACCTCGAAAGGGACCTCGCCGACAAGATCGGAAAGAGACGCCCCGAAATCTTCGAGAAGAACAGCTTCTCGTTCAATGCAGCCGGATACGAGGAGGCCGGGAAGATACTGGCTAGGACCTTGAAGGATATCCTCGGCAAATGAGTTCGGTCGGAGCCCGCCGTCCAGGGGGGGTGGGACGGATCCGGTTCAATCGCGGTCGCTGGCATTTTTGCATTCCTCGATTCGCAGACTAATTTAACGCCCTCGTTAAAATGGAATTATATCAATGAAGACAACAGAGAACAACAC
>CAZGJP010000493.1:0-1824 GCA_964526605.1 uncultured Lentisphaera sp. | reverse complement strand
GTAGTTGTTCGCGACTGCCAAGCTCCAGCTGCGCCTTAAGAGCGCCTTGATCGGCGGCGTTCGGATCTCTGAGGAACCATCCGCACCTCCCACGAATGCCGGCGTTGTGAAGCGAATGGTGATTGTCGCCGATTGAGGAGATGCCTTTTTTTCAGAGCCTGTGATTGAATGATCGGGCGAAGAAAACGTCATACTTGTCCTCCCATGAGTTCCTGGAACTATAGAGGTCAAAATGGATCAAAAACAAAATTGTGAGTAGTTGTCGAATTCCCCATGCCAGCCCTGTATGTCGTTCTGCCGCGAACGCCGGAAAGATCGCCGCCCCTGACGAGGGCGTTCGCGGCTGCCACCTGCTTGTGAATCGACACTGCCATGCTAGGGGCAGCCCGAAAAAAAATGCAAGCGATAAATTCTAAACCTGTGACGAAGATCATGTTTTCCATTCCCACCGGGCGCCGTCTCCCGGTTGTATGGGGCGATTCCGCCGGCCGTCCGGAAAAAGTGCGTCAACCCGCAATCAGCCGGGCGGTGCTGCCGGTGCGCGGGGGTATCACCTCGAGCCGCGTGTCGATGCGTTCGCGCAGCTCGGCCACGTGGGAGATCACCGCCACGAGCCGCCCGCCGGCGCTGACATATCTTTCAGCAGCTCAACCATTCAATCACGCGAATCCCGTGACGAGTTTCTGTCGAAATTGCACTTAAATACATTACCAACCAGATTCAGTCTGACAACAAGTACATCGCTACACTAAGTAGTACTTGAGATCTTTCGACTGACGTTACTTTTTCGCAAATGATTTGAGCAGCTGGGCGGCTTTGCGGATGGATTGCTGCTGCCTGGCGTTGCCGGTTTTTTGCTCACCGGTCAGGAAGACAAGTCGATTCTCGCAACAACCATAGTAGAGTCGATAGGCGCCTTTACGATATTCAAGTACTTTGGGTTCTGATTTAGTCGGCTCACCGTGTTGCTCACCGCTGATCAGGGCGTGGATGGAATTCAAGATTGTTTGGCATTTTTCGAAATCGGTCATCATGATTTCAACTAGAAAACATCGTATATCCTGACTGAAGTCTGCTTGGACGGAATAGGCTTTCAAAATCTGTTCAACCAATTGGCGGGATTTCGGTCGGATCGGTTCCAGTTTGGCGAGTATCGATTGCATCTCCCTAGCGCTTTCGTCTTGCGTCTGGCTTGGCAGTTTCAACTGTGCTTCGCGTTCTTCGAGTCTGGCCTCAAGGTCGGCGATGTGTTTCATCAGGTCCGTATTGTTCTTTTCACTGCCATGGCAACTGTTCTCGGCATCGGACAGTTCCCTTTCCAGTTCTTCGATCTCCTCAGTCAACTGGTCGCAACGAGCGGCAGCCTGCATGGAATTCTGATGGGCGTCTTCATACAGTGCCAAATCCTCCTTATGAACTTCGCGCTCGGCATCCAGATCCCGGATGAGGGTTTCGATCTGTTTCAGATGATCCTCATTGGCCTGAAAGACCTCCAGCATAATTTTCAGGCGTTCCAGACGCTCATGGCATTCATGCTCATCAATTGCCACGAAAGGATCGTGCCCTTTTGGAGGCCGACTGAGTGCGGTCTTGATGCGAAGATGCACCTGGGCCAAATCGTCTCGGAGAAAACCCTTCACCCAATACTCGTCCACCATGGACATTCGCTCGTCCTTCTCCAGATCTTCATGCTGGCTCAACAGAAAAACGAGAATATCTGAACCGTGCGCCTTGATGAGCTGGACGATATCCAACCCGTTGACGTCGTCTCCGAAACTCTGATCGAGAACGACCGCTCTGACGCGGGCAACCCGGACGTTCTCG
>CAZGJP010000492.1:0-1825 GCA_964526605.1 uncultured Lentisphaera sp. | reverse complement strand
CGGGAAAAAATCTCAAAATTACTATTTTTAATTTAAAATTTTGTATTTAAATCAAGAATTCCCTGGCGGGTAGATAGTTGAATAATAAAAACCGGAAAGCAGTGGTGGATGGTCCGAAGAAGTGAATTTCGCGGCTCAATCTAGTGTCGGCGCACATGCCGCCGAGAATGCATGGTTCTCGTATCAGGTTGATGATCCGAGGCACAATTTGCAGGACAGCCTCTGGGACCAGGCCAAGGCCCAGATTGCGGGAGCATATGGATCTAGTGCCGACTATGGAACGCCAGATACCGCAAACAGCACAAAGGTGACATGCACAACAAGTGGAGATGCCGAAGCCGCTTCGACTCCGACAACTATTTCCACTGCGTTTCTTCGCAACGCCCCTATGCAGTCCCCATGGGAGCTTGGCCTCATACATCGTGCGGCGAAGTGGGAGACCATCAATCTCAAGGAATACAACAGCGACGATGATAATAATGGAACTGTGGGCACAGGAGAAAACGGGGTTGGAGCCTCCTTTGGAGGAAGGGCTTATGCGAAAGGGGATGCCAATATTCTCGACCAGATAAAGATGCATCCCGAGAACTCCATATACGGCAAGCTTAACATCAGGGCACCGCAGAATGTTGATGTGCTCAGAGCCTTGCTCGGTGGTATATATGTCGGGCAGAATCCAGGCACATGGGCGGGCGGAGCCGAATTGACCTACACTTCCTCCACCGCCGGTGAAGTTCCGACCCTCGCAAACGCCATATATGGTTCGTCCGAGAGGCCCTTCCTCACCCGGGCGCAGGTCGCGAAAGTCACTGCATTGTCCGATGCATCGCTGGTTGCCGCCCAGACCACTGACGCCAAGAAAGAGGAGATCATCGGCAAGTTCATAAATCTCACGAAGACCGATGTTGCGGACGAATTCATGATGATAGTCATGGCACAGAGCATAAAGGACATTGGCGGTGGGGTCAATATCTACAAGGATCTCAACTATGACGGGGATACTTCTGACAGCGATCTCGATGGGACGAATGGAGACCCGGGTTTCTTCTGGGACGGTTCTGCGGCGGTAGCATCAGGATTGCCTAGTCTGGTAGACGAGGCAATTGCAAACTGTCAATTTGGCGAATATGATCTCGGCGCCGACGAGATTCTCGCCGAGCAGAAGATACTTGTCAGGGTCAAATACGATTCTGCCGCCGCGGCCGGATCCAAGTGGAGAATAACAAGATACGAATATATCGAGGATTAAAGGAGAAAACACCATGAAAATCCAATCGCTGTCAGCTCTTTCTTGCATGGCTCTAGCAATTGCTCTGCCTCTGCTCTCCGCGCCAGCGCAGACACCTCAAACAGCCAATCCGAAAATAGAGTATTCGAAAGAAGATATAATGTCGACGATTGATAGCATGTACAACAAGATGAAGAGTGAAAAAACCGAGTTGGTGCTTCAACCTACCGAATTTGTGGTTTTTGCGCAATCGCTTAAGGAATTCACTGAATATCCAGAGTTGGAAAAAGTAACTAAAATCAAAAAGGACTGGTTCGTAAAGTTGGGCAAGATTGTCACCGCAATGGACTCCTGTAGGACAAATCTGAAAGTGGCGACAATGAACAAGGATCGCGATCTCTACATCAAATCCAAGCAGTATTACGACAAGTGCTTCAAAGCCTTCGAAGAGACCTACCAGGATCCTCCCAAGATCAAGGTGAACAGGTAGGCTGCAACGTTACAGCGTTGTCACGTTCATCGTTCAGCGTTGCGCCGCTTCGAGTAGACCTTATGTTAAAAGCGAGTCTGTGGTGATTGCAAAGCAGGCTCTCCGAT
>CAZGJP010000491.1:0-1827 GCA_964526605.1 uncultured Lentisphaera sp. | reverse complement strand
GCTTCCAGTCGTAGTAGGCCATCAGGACCGACGCGACCAGCATGCCCCCGAATTGGACGAGCGAGACAAAGACCACGTTCTGGATGCCACTGCGGACGGCCTCCGCGTCGGACGTGAATCTGCTGATGATGCGCCCGACCTTGGTCCGCGTGAAATACGCCATGCGCATGTCTGCGAGATGCTCGAGGACCTGCCCGCGCATGTCGTGTATCACCATTTCTCCGAGGTCCATGGCGAGCCTGCTGCGGTATACGAAGCATATCTGGGTGAAGACGACGAATGCGAGGAATCCGGCCACGTGGGTCACTATTCCCTCGACGTCTCCGGAGGCTATCGGTCCGTTGATTATCTCTCCTATCATCCATGTGACGCCGAGGAGCTGGACTGATCTTAGGCAGACAAGGACGAAGAGGGCGTTGCGGATGCCCGCATATGGAGCTGCGTAGCGGAATATCCGTGCGAACATCTTGAAGCTCACCTCCCTCGGGAGTTCGTCCTCTGGAAACCCCGCGCCCATTTTCATTCCCTTCATTCCCTTCATTTCAACCCCCTCCCGGTCTTCTGCATGTCCGCATGGCGCGGGGGCTCGGCAGGGTCCATCAGTCCGAGCCCGCATTCCTGTATTTCGGCCGTCTTCCTGTAGTAGCCTTTCTGGCCCAGAAGCTCCTCATGCCTGCCGCTCTGCACTATGCGCCCCTTCTGGAGCACGTATATCCTGTCCGCATTCTTCAACGCCGATATCCTGTTGCTCACAAATATCGTGGTCCTGCCCTTCATGGCTCCCTCGACCCCGGCAAGGATCTCCTTTTCGGTCTGGGAGTCCACAGACGCGGTGGGGTCGTCGAGAAGCAGTATTGGCGGATCGAAGAGGATGGCCCTGGCCAGCGCGAGCCTCTGCCGCTGCCCGCCGGAGAGGTCCGATCCGGACTCGCCTATCACCGTGTCGTATTTCTTCGCCAGCTCGACTATGAATTCGTCGGCGGCGGCCAGTTTCGCCGCCCTATGGATGTCTTCGATCTTCGCGTCGGGTTTGCCGAATGCGATGTTCGCCGCCACGCTCTTGCTGAAGAGGAAGCTCTCCTGGAAGACCATGCCGACCTGCCTCCTCAGGTCCTCCAGGTTCAGGCGCCGGATGTCGTTGCCATCCAGCAATACGGATCCCATCGAAGGGTCGTAGAACCTGGGGATCAGGCTGAGGAGAGTGCTCTTGCCCGAGCCAACCGCGCCAAGTATCCCGATGAACTCGCCGGCCTTTATCTCCAGGGAGACGTCCTCGAGGACCTTCTCTCCCGGCTCATACTCGAAATAGACCTTCCTGAAGGAGAGGGCGCCCTTCGCCCTTTCCATCCTCAGCGCATTCCTCGGGCTCGATATCGACGCGGGAGCGTCCAGCACCTCGAACACGCGGCCCGCCGCCACGAAGCTCTGCTGTATGTTGTCTATTATGCCCACGCTCGAGTTTATCTGATCGGCCAGCCTGTTCATCAGCCCCAGGAACACAATGAGCCCGCTGCCGAGGGGGAAGTCGCCCCGGACCACCAGATATCCACCATAGACCAGAAGCACCACGATGCTGATCTGGGTGAAGCAGGATACCAGAGGATGGAATATGGAGACCATCCAGAATATCCCCAGCTTCTGGTCCCTCACTGCGGCGTTGTGCCGTCTTAGCTTGGCAAGTTCGTAGTCCTCCCGGGCGAACCCCTTGACCACATGTATGCCGTTTATGAACTCGACCACCTTCATTATCAAGTCGTCAACCAGCTCCCTTCCCTTCAGGTATTCAGGCTTCAGCCGCCGCGAGAAATACCAGGACACGCAGAATAT
>CAZGJP010000490.1:638-1842 GCA_964526605.1 uncultured Lentisphaera sp. | reverse complement strand
TGTCAAGATACTGGATGAAATCGTCGAATTCAACAAACTCGAGTCGAAAGGACTCGAGATCCGCAACCTGCCGGCTGATATCGAAAAGATCCTTGCCGAAACCTCCGAGATATTCTCGCAAAAAGCTGCCGACAAGGGGATCAAACTCTCCGCCCAAATCAAGAACCTCCCGAAATGGCTCAAATGCGATTCAAAGCGGGTCAACCAGATCGTCTCAGTCCTCCTCAACAACGCAATCAGATTCACCGAGAAGGGAACCGTCGAATTTGAAGCCTCGTTCTCGGGCGACAGCGGAAGCGGTGGAATGCTATCCATCAGGATAAAGGACGAAGGCCCGGGCATCTCCGAACACAAGCTCTCCAAGCTATTCGACTTCACCAAGGAGAAAAGCTCCGTTACAAGAAAGTTCGGCGCGGTCAACCTCGGCCTCGCAGTCTGCAAGCATGTCTCCGAAAAGATGGATGGATCAATCGCAGTCTCCAGCGAAAAGGAAAAAGGCAGCGTATTCCTCGTCAAAATACCGGTCGAGGTGCCGTCCGCCGACGAGATGAAGGACGTGACCGCCTCCCCAAAACCTGCAGATCAGACGGCAAAGAGGGATTTCTCCGGCGTCAAGGCCCTCCTCGCGGAGGACGATGCCGTCAACAGAAAGATGGCGCTGCTATTCCTCGAGAAGATGGGCTTGAAGATAATCTCGGCCATAAACGGCAGGGAGGCCGTGGAGAAGTTCAAGCAGGATAAGTTCGACATCGTCTTCATGGACTGCGAAATGCCGCTGATGGACGGCCTCGAGGCATCCAAGGAGATAAGAAACATGGACAACGGCAAGCTCGTGCCCATAATCGCGGTCACAGCCAACGCGCTCGAATCCGACAGGCAGGACTGCTTCCAGGCCGGCATGACCGACCACATCGCCAAACCCTTCAGGATGGACTCGCTCAGGGCTATCCTCGACAAATACGTCAAATGAACGAAGCCTCCGTCCTAATCGCCATCGGGGCTGCGAATTTCGCAGTCCTCCTCTACATCGTCCTCTTCGGTCTGAAGGGGAGGAGTTCCGGAGACGATGCCATCGCCGCCGAAAAGGAGAAGCATATCCTCTCCGCGGTAGAGCGCGTCGAAAAAAGCGTCCGCGAGGAGTCCGCCCGCCAGAGGGAGGAGCTCAATTCCAATTTCAAGGCGTTCCGTGAGGAGGCTGGCAATC
>CAZGJP010000490.1:0-628 GCA_964526605.1 uncultured Lentisphaera sp. | reverse complement strand
TGAAGAGCTCATCCGAGATTTCCTCCATCCAGAAGGGACAGTTCGAGATATTCTCCACCGAACTGGCGAAGAACCTGCACATCTTCGAGGAGAAACTGTCCAAGAACATCGTCGAGTTCACCGCCCTCCAGAAACAGAAGATGGAGGATCTCGAGAACAGGCACGCGAAGATGAAGTCCGACACCGAAAGCCTTCTGGAAAAAATCCGCGAAACGATGGAGAAGAACCTCAAGTCCATAAACGAGGAGAACAGCCGAAAGCTCGAAGAGATGCGGAAGACCGTGGACGAAAAGCTCCACGAGAGCCTCGAGAAACGCCTCAGCCAGTCCTTCAACCAGGTCAGCGAAAGACTAAAGCAGGTCTATGAGGGACTCGGCGAAATGAAGACGCTGGCTACCGGCGTGGGCGACCTCAAAAAAGTCCTCTCGAATGTGAAGACCAGAGGCATAATGGGAGAAATCCAGCTCGCATCCATACTCGAGAACATACTCAGCCCGGCACAATACGAGAAGGACATCTGCCTCAAGCCAGGCTCGAGGGAAAATGTCGAGTTCGCCATAAAAATGCCGGGAGGGGTCGGCGAACAGCCAGTCTACATCCCGATAGACTCCAAATTCCCGGCCGAACG
>CAZGJP010000489.1:1618-1844 GCA_964526605.1 uncultured Lentisphaera sp. | reverse complement strand
GCCATATTCTATGAATAACCCATTGTTGGATTCTGCAAGCCCCTTGAAGAACGTCGTGGCCTTGTCATCCAGAAATTTCGGATCTCGAGAAACGATCCAATCGTTGATCTGCGAGTGGAAAGGTTTAAGCGAATCACCAAGCCGCCTCCAATCCGAGATATCGATCCGGTAATGGAAAAGAGATGTTTTCTTCTTCCCCATCGCCGAATGGAACAGGCTCGTATAG
>CAZGJP010000489.1:518-1608 GCA_964526605.1 uncultured Lentisphaera sp. | reverse complement strand
AAGATGCCATGGACATCCAGCTCCACCTGATGGATTTTCATTGTGGAATTCCTGAAAAATAGTTTTATCCCACTTCTTGGCTGTTGCATGCTCTACGAACGCCTTTCTGGCTGAAACATTCTTTGCCTTATAGGATTCCATGTTTTTGTTATATTCATTAAAAGGAACAGGCCAGTTGTAGCAGAAGGGAAGGATGAAATGCGAGACAGGCTGGCCGTCCGGGAAAAGGCTACCGTCGAAAAGCCCCCCAATCGCTGAATCGAAGGAAGCCCAATCGACCTTCGCATTCGATGATTTGTCAAACGAAATATTCGGGGCCAAAAATGGGCACTTTATACTGCCTCCTTGAAGATAGGGGATTTGGACGAAGGTGCACTTGTGCTCTCGCATCGTCTTGTGTATGTCCAAATAAGCCTTAAGCGTTTCCGGGTAATACTTTGTATAATCTCCGTATGAATTCATCTCGATGATGTAGGACGGCCGGGGTGGCATGCTAAATGGATATACATCAAACTGCAAGGGAAATGACTGCTTGAAGTCTTTTCCGGAAACCAATACCTTGCCAGAGCATTTGCCAGTTTTCGCCTGCTTCGAGACGGAGAAGTCTATCCCGGCGCTCCAAGCGCAGTATTTGTTCTTTTCGAAAAGCTCCTTTTCGATGTTCATTTTTGTCGGGATGTCAAAACTGCCATTCCCCCCTCCGATCGGGACGGCGACCTCCGGGGCGTTCCATATGCACCAGCTTCTCCATGGAGAGGGATTTTCTGCGCATGGCAAGTCCAATTCGATTTTTATGTCTTCCAGCGAATCGCCGGCATCCCAAGTAAAGACCAGTTGCAACGTAAGCCTCTCGTCCTTGGCCCCTTTCATCCTTATCTCTTTGCCGTCCCAAACAGGATTCGACTTTATCCAGTCCTTTCCTTCTTCGCATCCCAATCCTTTTATGCTGTTTCCATTCAAAGGATTTATCATGGTCAGGCAGTCCAAGGGGGTAACCCGCATTTCTGCATGCCCTCAAAAAAAAAACCAAACAATGACTAAAAGGTAAATACCCCTTTAAAAAAAAAAATAACGGTGTCAATAAATTAAA
>CAZGJP010000489.1:0-508 GCA_964526605.1 uncultured Lentisphaera sp. | reverse complement strand
GGGGGTAACCCGCATTTCTGCCTGCCCTGCAAAAGAAATCCCAAGCATGGCGAGAAGCGGAATTGCCGCTTTCTAAAAGAACTTTCCGGTGGACTTCATTTCTCCTCTCCTTTTTTTTTGATGGACTGATTCTTGATATAAAAATCTGAAAGTCAATTACGCGCTGAACTTCAAGGAATCTAAAAGTACAAGCCCCGATGGCGCATTGCCCTCCTTCCATGTCTTGAACTGTTCTATCACGTAGTCGGCCTGTCGAATGACGTCGTCGTTCTCCGCTCCAGCTATGTGAGAACTCAATCTGAGATTGGGAATTGTGAAAAGCTCTGAATCGGGCGAAGGCGGTTCGGGGTCGGTTACATCGAGAAGAGCGGTCAAGTCAGGGCGTGCTTTAAGCGTAGCAATCAGTTCTGCTTCATTGACCTGAGCACCGCGACCGGTGTTTATGAATGTCGCCCCGTGTCTCATTAGCTTGAAGAGTTTACCTCCGATAATCCCGCGAATTTCGGGC
>CAZGJP010000488.1:0-1860 GCA_964526605.1 uncultured Lentisphaera sp. | reverse complement strand
GCGCTCACCCGGGAACAGGCCGACGCATACATCCACGCGGCGATCGCCAGGATCCCCGGGGTGGGGTCCACCGGTGACCAGTCGCTCACCCCTGTCAGCTGATGGTATCGGCAATCCTCAAGATCATATCCGAGCTGCTTCCCTGGCTGCTCGGGCTGTTCAACGAAGAGGCAAAAACGCGGAGGGAAAATGAAGCGTTCGACAAGGCTATTGCAGATAGCGATGCTGACACTATCAGCCGCCTTCTTTCTGAGCGGTTTGACCGGGTGCGCTCCCAAGGTGGCGGTTGTCCCGGACTCCCGGGAGATAGTGGATCTCAGCAAGGGGTCTGACCCGAGGCCGGGGTGGTACGGCATCAGCTCCGGGTACCTGCGCCAGATCTTCCAGGACCTGAACAAGTGCGGGGATAAGAAGTGATGCAGTGGACGGAGATCTTCAAGACGCTCATATTCTGGGGTCCGGGAGCGATCATCGCCGCCACCATCATCTTCGCGCTCTACAAGCTTGCCGACAAGTACCTCGGCGAATTCATCCGCGCCCAGCAGGGACAGGCAGAATCGCTTGCACGGCTCGCCCAGGGATCCGAAGGCCTCAAGGAATGCATCGAGACATTCTGCAACCGAGACAACGGTGAACACCGGGAGATGACGATCCTGCTGAAGGTCCTCGTTGAGAAGATCGAATGCATAGACAGGGAGGACGGGGACCGGCACGAGGCGATAGCGAAACAGCTGGGGGATATCTCACGAAAGCTGAGCGCACACATCGAGGAGAGCACATGACGGAAGCCAAGAAAGAAAAATACAGAAGGGTCAGGGGAGCCATTCTGAAGCTTTTGGCGCACCAGCATCCCGGACCGATCGATTTCAAGGTGCTGCACTACCTCCTCGACGACCTGAGGTACACGATCACCGAAGAAGAGCTCGAAAGCCACATTGTGTACCTGGCGGACAAGAAGTTCGTGGTCCGCGAGACGAGAAAATCATCCGGTGTTGAGATCGAGATGATCACCGTATCACCCGACGGCCTGGATGTCCTCGACGGGTTCCGCGAGGATATCGGGATCGACACGAGGTTTTGATGGCGCGAAAAAGCTACGAGGCAGAGACCAGAGAGGACGCTTACCGCACCTGGCGCGAATGCGGCCAGAACATCGAACAGACCACAGCGGCGCTCAGGAAGAAGGGATACTTCATATCCAGGCCGACGCTCTACGACTGGATCGAGAGGTACGGATGGAAAGAGCGCGCGGCCAGGGCAGAGGCGGAGGAAAAAAAGACGGGGGATACGGCGATCAACGCGGAGTCCCGCGCCCTTGCCGGCCTTGAGAGGGTCCAGGCCCGCTACGAGAGATACTTCGAGACGCTGGGAGAGGGAAAGGTCGACAACCAGGCAATGTTCGCATACACGGGGATCATCAGGTCCATCGCGGAGATCAGGACAAAGACCGGGGCATACAAGGCAACCCTTTTCCTCGACTTCATGAAGGACCTCATCGAGTGGCTTTCCAAAAATGATCCGGCCGCCCTCGAAGTCATAGAGCACAACTTTGATGATTTCATCAGATTCGCACAGGAGAAATATGCCGCTTAGCAGCAGACAGCGCAACTTCAACAGGGAGATCGAGACCCTGCGAGGCCTCATCCAGTCGAAGGCCAAACCGTTCGCCGACGACAAGAAGGCCCGGCGCGACCGGATCAGGTGCGCGGAGGCGGACCTCGAGTTCTTCGGCCGGACCTACTTCCCGCACTATCTGGACACGCCGGCCTCGGCGCTGCACCGGTATTTCTGCGATCGTTACCCGTCGATGATTCAAAGGGCGATTGAAACCGGCGCGGGGGACCGCGAGGCGGACGCGGC
>CAZGJP010000487.1:1460-1872 GCA_964526605.1 uncultured Lentisphaera sp. | reverse complement strand
GCCCAGCTGAAGGGCTGGGACCACTGGCCCCTGAACATGGTGAACGGCTACACCGCCGATGACACCTGGCGTTTCTGCTATTCCATGCTGCTCGACCGCGGCGACAAGACAAGATGGACGATGGAGCTCCCCAAGGAGGAGGAGTTCACCAGCTTCGCCATCGTGATAAACAACATCTACCACAAGATATCGAAGGTAAACCTCTACTTCGACGACGACCCCAACCCCGCCGTCCTGGACGTCAAGAACAACCACGAGAAACAGGAGTTCAGTCTCGACGGGAAAAAAGGAAGGAAGATCACTATCGAACTCGCCGACTGGGAGAAGAGCGGCGCGCAGAACGTGAAACGCAAAGACAACTACACGCACACAGACAAACACCCACAAACCAAAAAGAAAAACCACAAACCAC
>CAZGJP010000487.1:0-1450 GCA_964526605.1 uncultured Lentisphaera sp. | reverse complement strand
ATGGGAAAGGGAGGAATCCTCCTCAACCAGCTTAATCTTCCGGAACGCGAAGTCAATCCCATAAACGCCGATAAAAAGGCGACAGTGGTGAAGACTTTGCTCAAGAACCTCGGCGCGGATTTCGGAGGGGCGAAGGCGGAATCCGCCGGCTACTACGACGTCGCAAGCTACAGATATTCCACAGTCAAGTTCGAGGACGGCAAGTTCAACGCATACACGAAGAAGACCGGCAACGACTTCCCGTGGTTCTCGAACAGGCCGGGAGACCTGAGCGCCCTGCCCGCCGGAGAGAACAGTTTCGACGGAGTGACATACAGCATCCTCGACTTCAAAACCTCCCCCGTGCCTTCCTGCATCATGCTCGCCGGTTTCGGATCGAAGACAAAACAGACGGAGGTCAAAGGGCTGAAGATAGGGACAAAGTGCGACGCCCTGTTCTTCCTGCACACCTACAACGCAAAGGACGAACTCCTGGCTCTGAAGAACACGAAAAATCCTCCCGTGCTTTTCAAATACATCGTGAATTATGCAGGAGGCAAAAAGATCGAAATCCCTGTGAAATGGCTTTCCGGGACCGGAAACTGGCATACAAAGTCTCCAGCTTCATGCTCCAACGCATCCGTCGCATGGTCGGGAGATGCCGAGGCGGGAAAGGCCGTCCTCTACTCAATGAAATGGCTTAATCCTGAACCGGGCAGCCAGATAGAGTCCGTTGACATGGCTTACACTGCGGACAAGGACAAATGGGGAACCCCCGCCCTGCTAGCAATAACAACTGGAACTCTGGTAAAGTGAGCCGTCTGAAATTGGAAGATGATGATGCCTGTCATGGCACCGATTTTCCACCCGGGCTCCCAGGGGCTTCCCCGTCTTTCCGCTCATTCAGGAGACGCTTCTTGAGAAGCTTGTATTCCTCGAACTTGTTGTCGAAATATGGATTCTTCGCTATAATCGGGACGTCCTCCCATTCGAGGCCCTTGTGTTCGAGCGCACGCGCGAGCATCAGCGATGTCATCTGAAGCTTCCCATCCAGCCCGAGCTCCTTCTCCAACTTGAACTTCTTGTGGAGCGATTCTATCGAGATCGGGTAGTTCATTATGTCCCTCTCGAGATACCGGATCGCATCGTACCTGCGCCGGAGCGCGGTTTTCGCATCGGCCATCTTCAGGTTGGAACGGGATATGGAAGGATTAGGAGTCGCCTGCAGCCTCTCAAGATAGGCCTCCGCCATATAGGGATCCTTGAAGTCCTGCATCGAAAGAATCCCGGCGCTGAACAGCGAAAGCGAAAATGTCGGACTCAGCCGCGCAGACTCGTCCATGCACGCAAGCGAGAACGAAAGATTCTCCGGCTTGTCGCTCGCCATGAAACCACCGTTGTAAAGGATGTTGGCCCTGTAGTTGTCAATACCCCCCCGCACAAATGCGACCCCTAGAACCGTCGCACAAGC
>CAZGJP010000486.1:0-1883 GCA_964526605.1 uncultured Lentisphaera sp. | reverse complement strand
CACTGGAGCTCCGAGCGATGCGAGAACGGACAATGCGAAGAAGCTGTAGTAGATGTCGCTGGAGCGGGTTCTGCCGCGGAATCCCCCGTCCTTGTTCATCCTCGACATGACGAATCCGGCTATGCTCTCCTTCGCGTCCTGGTCGAGCATCCTGCGGACGGAGCATGCGGTTGCGAAGGCGTCTGCGCTATTTTGATTTTTTTCCCTCATCGGCCTTGACTATTCTCCCGATTATCCTGAACAAGAAAGTCTTCAAGGCGATGTTGTCCGCTGCGTTGGCGGAGGAGATGGCGAGGTTTCTGTGCCGTTGCAATATCCCGCCGACCTTCTCCATCACCTTCTTTGATCGGATCAGTTTCCCGACGGTGGAGTTTCCGTTTCGGGGGCGATGTCCGGACCAGGCGTCGGCGATGATCTTCCTCTCCTTTCCACGCGCCAGCTCCCACGCGACGGCGAGGTTTATCGAGAGCTCAGGGCGTCTTTTGACCTTATGCGATGCGTCCTTAATGTCGTCGCTGATCTGATATGCCACGCCGAGATGGGAGCTGAACTCGCTCAAGGCGGCGCATGTCCTCCCGTCAGCTCCGGCAGTCATCGCGCCGAGGAGGAATGCGACTTCGAACGCGGGCGCCGTCTTCAACCGGGCTATCTCCACGAGATCCCGCGCCGTGGGGATGCGGCTGGACAGCCCCCAGGAGAGCTCCATTCCCTGTCCGACGCAGAGGTTGCGGTGTCCGCGTGAGACGATGCGCAGGAGAGTTTCCTTCAGTTCCGCCGGCAGATTGCATTCGGCGATGAGGCGGTATCCCTCGCCCACGAGGAAGTCGCCGATGTTAAGCGCGACTGGCAGGCCAAGCTCGGAATGCAACGTCCTTTCCCCGTCCCTGAAGCGGTCTCCGTCCTCGATGTCGTCATGGATGAGCGAGGCCTTGTGGAAGCATTCCACGGACAAAGCAAGAGTTTTGACCACGTCAGGCGTCTTGTCGGAGGAGGACGATGACAGGGCCTTGTGCGTCGCGGCGAGGATGAATGGTCTCCATCTTTTCCCGGCCCTCGCGAGATACGCGATCGCGGCCTTTTCTACGACGCTCGAGCCGTGTCCGAAGCGTTTCCCCAGATTTTCGACCGTGAACCAGGAGGAAAGCTCCCTCTGGAGAGCGGGGTAGTCGAGATGTCGGATCTGGCATCCCTCGGATTTCAGGTGGAGCATCTCGACGGCCCAGTCGGCGTCAACGGAGGTGTTCATGCATCCGTCCCTCAGCAGCGGAACGGCGAGGCCGGGGACTGCGTTCATCGCGATGTGCGGGAATGTCTTCTCGAGAGATGAGATGCATCCTATCCCGATCACGGCGTCGATGCGTCCTCCTTCGATGAGGCTTGTCACGACTGTCGTCCCTTCGGCCACGAGAACGAGATAGCCAAGAGCTTCGGCCTCCTTTTTCAATTCACCAATCACGCATCGGCCGCATTGGCGGCAGAGAAGCCCGAACTGGTCCATTTCCGCCGGGCATCTGTCCTTGTCGCGCAGGCAATGGGGTATCATGAATACGCGCCTGTCGAATGGCACGGTGGAGACTGTGTCGCGCCATATGGTGTTTCCGAGCAGGACTGAGACGAAATCGGCGTGGTGCCTGTCAATTTTGTGTTTTTTGCAGACTATTCCCGAGTGTCTCCGCAGTTCGTCAATGCTGATTGGCGGGAGCAGCTGGTTTCCGGCGACGTATTCGCCGACTTGTCTGGCGAGGGAGTCTCTTTCTGCCCTCGCGAGGGGGACTCCGGCGTCGCATCGATGTGCGCGTCGTGCCATGTCAATCTTCATTTTCATCCGTATGCTCCGAAACCGAAGAACAGATCGGAAGAGCGTCGTGTAGGGAAAGGGGGTT
>CAZGJP010000485.1:0-1885 GCA_964526605.1 uncultured Lentisphaera sp. | reverse complement strand
CCCTGAGGAGCAGCGGGTCCAGTATTTGCACCTTGCTTTCCGCGCGGACCGCGACGGCCGCCGCGAGACAGCAGATGGCCGCTGTGATTTTCATTGCGGAGACTACCTTGCGAGTATGAGTTCGCCTCTCCTGTTCTTGGCCCAGGCGGACTCGTCGGCGCCCTGGACGGCCAGCTTTTCCTCGCCGTAGCTGATGGTCTGCATGCGGTCGTCCGCGACACCGAGCTTGGCAAGGCCGTCTCTGATGGAGATTGCGCGTCTTTCGCCGAGGGCGCGGTTGTATTCGACGCTTCCGCGGTCGTCGCAGTGGCCTTCTATGATGAGCTTGAACTGCTGGTTCTGGAGAAGATAGTTGGCGACGTATTCGAGCTTGGCCTGTTCGCTGGCGCCGAGCTCGGAGCTGTCATAGGCGAAGTAGATGGTCGGGAATGTGACGCCCGGGACCGGGGTCCATTCGCCGGGCCTCGATGGGACGCCGCTGCCGGGTCCGCCCCATGCGCCAGGGCCTGACAAGTCCCCTCCCGGAGGAGGAAGTGTTCCGCCGATGTCTTCTGGTGTCTCCTCGTCGCCCCATCCGAACCAGTCGGAAAGTGTGGAGCAACCTGTCATTAACACTGCAAACGCGATGATCGCCGGCAGAAGAACCCTTCTCGTTTCCTTCATTTTTCTCTCCTGTGGATGTTTTAGATTTGTTTATTTAGGAACTTGAATCATTCCAATTGATGGGAATATTATACCCGCGTTTTAAATCAATTCAACAAGCGAACCACGGATTTTTATGTCTCTCGGACTGGACTGGGACAAGCTCGGCTTCGAATACATGCCCACCAAATGCCATGTCCGCTCGACTTGGCGCGGTGGAAAATGGAGCAGGCCAGAACTGAGTGGGAAGGACGAACTGACGCTCTCCATAGCCGCTACATGCCTTCACTACGGCCAGGCCTGCTTCGAGGGGCTCAAGGCGTTCAAGAACAGGGACGGCAGGATACGCATATTCCGTCCCGACGAGAATCTGAAGCGGATGAACAGCACCGCGGATTTCCTGCACTGCCCCCGGATACCGGAGAATCTCTATTTCGACGCTCTCACGAAGGTCGTCAGGGAGAACGCCGACTACGTGCCTCCATACGGGACTGGAGGATCTCTCTACATCAGGCCGCTCCTCATAGGCAGCGGGCCGACGATAGGCGTCTCTCCCAGCGGGGAATACAGCTTTCTCATACTCGTGATACCTGTCGGGCCCTACTACAAGGGCGGCATGAAGGGGGTGAAGGCGGTGATACTCGACGGGCACGACCGGACGGCCCCGATGGGGACTGGCCATGTGAAGGTGGCTGGGAACTATGCTGCCGGACTTCATCCGAACATCAAGGCGAAGAAGATGGGATTCCCGATCGTGCTGTATCTGGACGCCAAGACCAGGAAATACATTGATGAATTCGGGACGAGCAACTTCATCGCTGTGGACAGGAAAGGCGCCTACGTGACGCCGGACTCATCCACCATACTTCCAAGCATAACGAACAAATCCCTGATAGCGATAGCCAAGGACATGGGCGTGAAGGTTGAAAGAAGACCGGTCAGGCTCGGCGAGCTGTCCAAGTTCGTCGAGGTCGGCGCATGCGGCACGGCAGTCGTCATCACGCCAGTGGAGACGATAAGATACAACGACAGGGAATGGCGCTTCCCGAATTCCGACAAGGGGCTGCTGAAGAGTCTCTACGACCGGCTCGTCGGCATACAGTTCGGCGAGATCGAGGACAAGTTCGGCTGGCTAATGGACTGCCCCGTCAAAAAACGTCCCTGACCGTCCCATTTTGCGCTATCCCGGCGCAAACATCTTTGCGCCGGGACCCGTCTTCGTCCAGAGTGCGTCTCGTCTCTG
>CAZGJP010000484.1:0-1887 GCA_964526605.1 uncultured Lentisphaera sp. | reverse complement strand
TGACCTTGACCATGTAGACTTTGAGCGCGAGTCCGAATATCTGCGAGGCGAAGCTCAACGCACTGCCCCATTGTCCGGCTCCGGTTTCTGTCGTGAGCCTTTTTATCCCGAATTTCCTGTTGTAGTATGCCTGCGCCACGGCGGAGTTGACCTTGTGGCTGCCCGCCGGCGAGACAGATTCGTTCTTGTAGTAGATTTTAGCGGGTGTTCCAAGAGCTCTCTCAAAGTTCAACGCCCTGCAGAGAGGTGTGGGCCTCCACAGAAGCAACTTGTCCAGAACCTCCTCCGGAATGTCTATCCAGCGTCGGCCGTCCATCTCCTGCTCGACCAGATTGGCTGGGAATATCCTCTCGAGCTTCGCCGGATCCAGAGGCTGATGGGTAGCCGGATCCAACGGAGGCTTCAGCTTCGTGGGCATGTCCGCAAGAATGTTATACCACTGCCGCGGAATATCCCTCTCTTCGAGATTATACTTCATATGCTCCATTTTCATCTCCTTTTTGTTGTTCCGGAAAAAAGGCTAAATTATACTCTGTCAAAAAATGTTTTCCAAGGGGCGCTGAAAAAAAGAAGAAAGCAAAAAAAGGTGCAAATATTCTTTTGAGCTCAGGCTATCGGTCTTGAACAGCTTTATAAAGTTTTTCTGTATTTGCCTGGCGTAGTTCCCATGATCTGATGGAACTGTCGAATAAAATAATTGCTATCGTTGTAACCAGACCTGAAACCGATTTCTGTTATGTTGGCACCGGGATCGTTCCTGAGTAGCCTGCAAGCGTGTTGTATTCTCATTTGAGCCATGTATCTGACTGGTGTGGATACAATACATTCCTTGAACGCGCGGAGAAGCGTGCTTTCCGACACGTGGCACGCCGAAGCTATGTTGGTGATCTTCAAACTATCATTTAGGTGCGACTCCATGTATTGCATGGCTCTTGAGACTATTAGCATTAAACGTGTATTCTTTTCCGGGGATTCCGAATATGTTCGTGAAAGATAACCCACTATGTTCCGCAATTCAGTCAAAGCCATAAATTTACGTCCAGGCTTATCCCCCCACAATTCCAACTTGAGCCGTTCCACCATGGACATCAGATTGTCGAGCTGTATCGGGTTGAGCTTCAAGCGAGTCTGAAATCTTGTTTGCGATCTGTAGCGGGGTTCAAGATCGAAGAGAACATGGTAACCATCCACAGATGAAATGTCTTCTGTCTTTAGTCCGAGCCTTGAGGAAATATATAGTATGTTTGTCAAACATAGGCCATTAGTCTGCGCATATGAATGCTTCATCCCCGGCTTGATGGTGTAAACATCTCCCGCAGAAATATCATATTCTTGTTCTTCGTAGACATGTTTTCCGCTTCCTTCGTGAACTATAGCCAGTTCCTCGAAATCATGGGTATGCATGGATGTTGGACCGTGCGGTTCCATCGGAACAACGCCAAGAGGAAAATCCTTGTCCGGGAAAACATATTTGCGATATATATTCATACAAGAGAGAAAGCTTTTTGACGGAAATATGCTATTGTTTGGAGCTTTTGTCAAGGAAAAGTAGCAAAAAAAAAGTATAATTGTGGGGAAAATATTTGCGGAGGAGTATGGATTCAGGGAGTCAGAAATTCTTTTTCTTGCATTCCCCTGGCAGGCACAAAATATAAAACGGAGTAATTTGTATGAAAGACAGGTGTGGATTGTTGTTGTCGAGTTATCCGCCCATAGTGGTAGATGTGAGAGGGTTGCTTTTTTGTAAAAAGCAAAGGAAAATTCAACAAGCGTTCACACTGATTGAGCTTTTGGTAATCGTTGCCATAATAGGAATTCTCGTTGCAATACTAATGCCAGCTCTTTCCAAGGCAAAGGACAAGGCAAAGCAAGTATTGTGCATGAACA
>CAZGJP010000483.1:0-1893 GCA_964526605.1 uncultured Lentisphaera sp. | reverse complement strand
GTCACTGTTCGAATTGCATAAGGCATTAGATCATCCGAGAAACAGCAAACAGCATCTATCGAGTTACGCGTATCACCTACATGCTCTAGTAATTCATGAATTGTATTGTCATTAGGGTAACAGAATGAGAGAGGATGGCAGACCATCCCTCTTTCTTTCGCAAAACAATTCAAACCTTCAAGCCTTCTCCTCGAAACATAATATTCTCCTAAAACAGAATCGGCCGTCATCTTATATGTCAGATACAGAAGATTCCGACATCCTTGCTGGTACAAATGCTCTGCCGCAATCCGACCAGCATTGAAATTATCAAAATACACAGAGAATCCAGGCAGATCTGAACTGTATTCCTCAAGCCATATGACGGTCTTGTCCATTTCGCATATCGATTCGACCCTTTGCGGGTTTAACGCCATGGCAACAATTATTATGTCCGAATTGTCCACATGCAACGGTTCAATCCTATTGCATTTCTCCGGGATGATATCCATGTTTATTTTAATACTAACATCAGAATTAGACGCTGACAAATAAAATCTCTCGTACATCGATGACCATATAGGATTAATACCATATTTAAATTCTTCTATCAAGAAGGATATCTTGCTCGATTTTGCAGTATTGACTATGTAGTTACCCGATCCATGACGTTTTTCTATCAAGCCTTCGCGCGAAAGCATTGCAATCGCTTTGCTTATTGTCAACTGGCTCGCCCGATGCTTCGTCGCCAATTCTCTTTCTGCTGGCAATCTCATGCCTACAGTATAGCATTCGGAGCTTATACTTTTTTTTATTTGCTCCGCAATCATCTCAGATTTTGTCTTAAATCTCGAACTTTTCATATCAAGGCCCGGCATTGAATAATTCACTTACTCTCCTTAGTTTATTTCCTGTTTATCGATTGTCAAATAAAAAAACAATATTTTTTTTGTTTTTCTTGGGTGTCCACTTGACTCAACCGCCCCCAAGGTGTAGTACGTGGAACTATGGAAGACTATCCAAAGAACTTGGCTGAACTTGAGAGGCGTTTCTCTACAGAAGATTTTTGCCGAGAATACCTGTATTTTCTTCGCTGGAGGCACGGATTCGTTTGTCCCAGATGTGGAGGACGGAAGGAGTGGAAGATGAGCAATGGCCTTTTGCTGTGTAGCGGATGTCGCCGCCAGGTATCTGTCGTTCATGACACCATATTCCAAGACAGTCATTTGCCCTTGACTACGTGGTTCCGGGCTATGTGGCATGTTTGCGTTCAGAAAAATAGCCAGTGCTATTGGACTGAAGCGCGCCCTTGGCCTGGGAAGCTATGAGCCCCATGGACGTGTCTTCATAAGCTCAGGAGAGCCATGATCCGCCCTAGCCGGGAGAACTTGAATGGTACCGTTGAAGTTGATGAGACATTTCTCGGCGGGGAAAACCAGAGCGCCATTCGGGGCGGACCCCGCCGAGATTGGATTGACAATCACAAAAAAAAGCATGATTGACCCTGGCACTCCCTAGGAATCTTGATTCCATTTTGCAATTGGTCGGTCAATTTTCTGTGGCGATCCGGCGTCAGGATTTCTTGTTTTCCTGGCCTTCGGATTTTTCGATGTCTTTTTTGAAGAAGTCGACGACGTTCTTGAAGCGAGGGACGTTGGACTCGTCGATGTCCATGAGGGTTTCGTGTGCGTTGAGGACTGTTTTTGCGGTTTCGAGGGCTGGGGGTTTGAGCGGGGGGGATCCGTCCTGCCACTGTTTCACGCCGGCGTAGTTGTCCTCGCCGTATGTGAATATCTTGTGGAGGCCGAGGCCGTTGAGGAGTTTTCTGTTGTTTTCGTCGGCGTTGAGTATGACAGCCGGAGCGTTCTGTTTTTTCGCGTCGAGGCCCAGCATGGCGATGACCCCGATGAAGGT
>CAZGJP010000482.1:0-1895 GCA_964526605.1 uncultured Lentisphaera sp. | reverse complement strand
GTTGAGAAGGGGCTGAGATGGCTTAGAGACCATCAGAATCCGGATGGAAGCTGGGGCGAGGGGCAGAAGACAAAGGCGTTCCTGACCAGCGTGGCGCTGCTCGCCTTTCTTGGTCACAACGAGACACCATCCTCTCAGGAATATGGCGCATGCGTGCTAAAAGCGATAAGGCGTCTGGTCGACATGGTGAACAATAGAAAAGCAAATGGACTCGTGCCAGAGGACAATCACGCCTACGGTCACGCCGCTGTCGCATATGCATTGTCAGAGGCCAGTGCCCTTACGAGAATCCCCATGGTCGAAACTGCAATGAACACCATGCTCGAAACTCTGGTAAAAGGGCAGAATCCTTCCCATGGAGGATATAATTACGACTACAACAACTCCCCGACGGCGAGCAGTCCTCAGGGGCGTTTTGACCTTTCGCTCAGCGGATGGAATTATCAGGCTCTCAAGGCGGGATTCTCTGCAGGCTCGACTGTCCCTGGCATCGAAAAAGCCATTGAAAAAGCAGTAAAGGGCATGAAGGAGTTAATGGTCTATGGCGATGGCTTCAAGTACACTACCGAGAGCGGCACCACGGCCAGCACAATGACAGCGGTTGGAGCGCTGTGCCTCCAGCTATTTGGCGATAGAAAGGCCACGCAGGTGGAGTCGTCCATCAAATGGTTTCAGACCGCGAAGGGCGGCGAACTTATGAAATGTAACTGGAAGGGCATTGACAATTATGATGAGAGCCACGTAAAAAAGTGGCCCTTGTATCTCTGGTATTACCAGACCCAAGCGATATTTCAGTATACGGATGGAGCCGGACCGCTTTGGGCAGAGTGGAACAAGGAGTTTCAGACCGCCTTGATCAAGGAGCAAGAAAGGGATGGGCATTGGACCAGCCCGAGGCAGAAATATTCCGCCGAGCCAAAGACGGGGCACGCTGAGATTCCCTACCCCTTCGAGGAGAAGCAGTTGGACTTGGATGTTTATTCCACCGCCCTGTGCATACTCATGTTAGAGGTATACTATAGATATCTGCCAACATTCAAGGTTGTAAGCGCTCCTGCTACGCCCGCTGCTGGTGGTGGTTCCGGAGCAGATCCCACAAAGGACACATCAGGCCTGATCATCGAATAGAATTTGCATCTTGCGCTTTCTAGCGTTTCAATCTTTCAAGCAGGCTCTTTTTCTTGGGACAGACCTCGCAGGCATCGGAATCGCATAGGAGGGAGCTCATCCCTTTCTCTTTGAAGATGCACAAGGCGACGTCAAGTACATCTTGTCCCTTCACCTTGAAACTGTCCGACAGCCCAATTCTCCCCTTCCTGAGATATCCAAGTTCGTCGAGGCGTCTTTGGACGACCATGAAGTTTCTGCTGCATCCTGGATTTTCAGTGGGCGGGCACGAAAAACGTTCAGTATCGGAAACAATCAGCATGATGTCCTTGTCAAAGCGGGGGAATGCTATCCCTAGATAGGGAGCCTTGGCTATGGATTCCGCAACATGGATGATGGAAGAAGATGTCATATCGCATCCGACATGCATTATCCAACCTCCAAGCTTGGCCAGTTCGTGGAATGGGGAGTCTTCTCCAAGCGGCGTTCTGCCACGATGCGTTGCAACTATCCGTTCTGCGTATTTCCCTATCGCCGCCACACTATGCGTATGGTTGAGTGAACGAAGAACTCCGGGATATCTCCTGAACGTTTCCGGTATGAGCCCCAGACAACATGGAGTCGTTCGCAAATCAACGATATCATGGGGGGCGTTGAAACATGGCATGAGAATCGTGCCTTTCGAGATGCCTCCCACAGCTTCGATCAAAGCTTCTATGAAGGTCTCCGGTCCACCATCCACATGTCCAAGTGATTTCATCGAAGAATGAAGGCCCACGATGTCGCCT
>CAZGJP010000481.1:0-1897 GCA_964526605.1 uncultured Lentisphaera sp. | reverse complement strand
CCAACGCGTTCTTCATCATCTTGGGAGTGATTGGCGTGGCGTGGCTGACCCGTCGCATGCGCACGCTCTCCGCCATGTTGATCGGGATGTTGCTCGCCACGGCCGGCGTCCTGATCGCCGGGTGGACCGCCAGCGCTTACATCCTGATCTTTGGCATCCTCTTTTTCTCCCTCGGCGAAATGATGACCGGCCCCAAGAAGTCCGAGTACCTCGCGCTGATCGCGCCGCCGGGCAAGAAGGGGCTTTATCTCGGTTACGTGAACATCCCCGTGGGGGTCGGGGTCTATGCCGGCTCGAAAATCGCGGGGTATGTCTATGGGCATTATGGAGAAAAGGCGGTTTGACCATAATACGATTGGTTTACTGCTTCGCTTGATCCCTGGGCTGCCGTCATCGTTGTCCTCAGACTTCATCTAGCCCCTTTTTCGCGGGAAAACGGGCTGGAGCCTGTAAGGGCAATCCTCCAATGCTTTGTTTCGCGGCTTGAAAAAAGACAACCTCGTGCTATACTCTGGATGCGCACGCTGTTCCATGCCATTGGCGCGGTTATCGACGTGCTAAGGGACGGGTCCCAAACAGAATGGAGCGCATCTTCATGCCGGGCAAGGACAACAAATCCACCGATGTGTCTGCCAGCGGTAAGGAGGATGATGCCGATATTGCGAAAACCTCCATGGAATGGCAACTCACCTTCGATGCAGTAGCAGACATTATCTTCCTCCTCGACAAAGATTTCCACATCCTCCGATGCAACAGGGCCGCCAGCGAGAAGTTCGGGCTCTCGCGCGAGCAAATCGAGGGCAGGCTCTGCTGGGAATTGACGCACGGAAGCACAAAGCCGCATCCGCAGTGTCCGATAATCTCCATGCAGAAGAGCCGCAGACGCGAGAAGGCTCTCATCGAGATGAAAGGCGCATATTGTGAAATCACGGCCGATCCCATCTTCGACAAGGAAGGCGGACTGCGCGGCGTGGTCCACATCATCTCCGACGTGACCGAAAGAGTGAATATCCTGAAGGAGACAAAAGAGGCTCGGACGCTCTATCAAGACTTGGTTGAGAATCAATCCGCCGGGATTTACAGGATCCGGGTTCTAAAGGATTGCCCCTGGTCCAATCTGGATAATCCGCCATTCAAATACGAATTCATCAACGCCAGATACTCGGAAATAACCGGATTGAGCATGGGGAAGCTGATCGAAGCACCCTCGGCCACGATGAAATTGGTCCATCCAGAAGACCTCGATGGATGGATAAAGCTCAACCAGGAATGCGACAGCAACCTTTCCGTCTTCCAATGGGAAGGCCGTTTCATAGTGGATGGACAGATAAAATGGGTCCACTTCGAGTCAAGGCCCAGAGTCCTCTCAAACGGAGACAGGGTATGGACCGGACTGCTCCTCGACATCACCGAATTAAGGAAAATCCAGCAAAGGCTTTCCAAGACGGAGGATGTGCTCGGCGCCCTGAGTGAAAATCTCCATTCGGGGATGGTGTATCAGGTTGTCCGTCCGCCGGACGGGAGCCGCAGATTCACCTATTTGAGTGGAGCAGTGAAGAAATTCTACGGTGTAACGGCGGATCAGGCCATCGCCAATCCGGATCTCATATATGGCAAGGTGCATCCGGAGGACATGGACAAGGTCCACGCGGAGGAGGAGACCGCCAATGGGAAGCTCTCGGTGTTCAAAACAGTGCTCAGGATGATCAATCCCGACGGTTCGGTCCGTTGGTCCTCCTTCGTCTCAACTCCATCGAAAATGGATGATGGCTCGACATGTTGGGACGGTCTAGAGTTCGACATCACCGAACATAAGGAAAAAGAGCAGGACCTGCTGGAAAGAGAAGGCAAGTTCATGTCGAACTACGATAATACAAAGGATGCACTGTTGCTACTC
>CAZGJP010000480.1:0-1906 GCA_964526605.1 uncultured Lentisphaera sp. | reverse complement strand
GCCAGTTTCTGGACAGAACGCAGGACATCCATGCCGTCTATCCCCGGAAGTTTGAGATCCGTTATAACGAGGTCGTAGATCGTATCCCTGATCATCGATACGGCAGTATCGCCTGATTCAGTTGCATCGACGGCATACCCTTCGCGGGTCATGATCTCCTTTAAAGCATTCCTGAGCTTCGTGTCGTCTTCAACTATAAGAACGTTTGCCGGGTTCACCCTTGATCACCTGCCTTTTGACCGTGTGGATTGTCTTCTTCGATGACCGGAAGCTCGATGCTGAAGATCGTGCCTTTTTCATCGGGGAAATTACCCCTTTCATCACAGGAGCTTACCACTTTTATTTCACCTCCCATCTTCTTTACCATTGAATAGCTTATGGCGAGCCCCAGCCCGGTGCCGTCTTCCGAAGCCTTGGTTGTAAAGAAAGGATCAAAAACACCATCTATGTGTTCACGAGATATGCCCGGGCCTGTATCCTTGATGTCTACCACTACCTTATGTTGCTCGGGCAAGAACTTCGAGAATACGCTCAGAGTACCTCCGTTATCCATTGCTTCGATCGCATTTGATACAACATTCATAAACACCTGGTGCAATATGCTTGCATTACCTCTTGCAAGCGGAATGCCGGGATGCAGTTCGCGCCTTACAAAAATACTTTTTTCCGAACAAAGCTTGGCGGATATGTCCAGAAGCTTGGTCAACACTGAGTTGACGTCCGTTACAGCGGATTCCACCTGCGTCTGGCGTGAAAAATCGAGGATGTTTCTGACGACCGATCCCGCCCTCTTTATCTCTTCCTCTATGGAGTTGAGGACCGGTGCCTGATCCGGCCATTCAGTTCTTGTGTCTTCCTTAAGCATCTGCGTATTGAGGAGCGCACTCGCAAGAGGTGTGTTCAGTTCGTGCGCGATGCCGGCCGTCAAGAGCCCGATGGCCGCCAGCTTATCCTTCTGGATTATCTGCATTTCGAGTTCTTTTTCCCGGTTATAGGATCTGCGGAGGAGCGCGATTATTCTGCGCGCCATGATATAAGCGCCCGCAGCCGCCAGAACCAGGAACACCACTGTGAGCACCAGGCGTGCGGAGGCTGAATCAATGACATATATCGCAAATGAAAACAGGATTACCGGCACTGCGCACGCTATAAACACTATCGGAGTAAGTTTTAGTTTGAACCCGTTGGAGCCCATGATATTACCTCAATCGATAATCCGTCAATCCATTATAACATAGTTGACTGGCTGTTGTAGTCAACACGCAAAAACGATGCCGTTATTGATTGGCCCCGGGTTTGCATATGAAAGGAGGGCTGCGGTCGTTTTATCCGTTTGGAAAGACAGCGGTGCGGCCCGCTTACCGGGAAGGAAGCGCATCTTCCTTCCCGGCCAATGTCACCTGCAGGAGGTTTTGTCAACGCAATGGAAACAAACATAACCAGTGTCGAGCCAAAAGATGCATGGTCCCTCTACCCGACCGACATTCTCTTCCAGACCCCGTTCTGGAGCGAAGTGAAGCTGCAGCTTGGCTGGAAGACACAAGCATTTGATTTCAGTGCTCCGGGAGCCGACGGGGATATTCTCATCCTTATCCGGCATCTCGGCAAAGGAATAAATGCCGCGTATGTCCAGCAGGGTCCGGAGAATGGCCCCCATCCAGAGGAATACGGCCCCTTCCTGGAGGACCTCTCTGAAGCGCTCGTGAAGCATATAGGGATGGATCTGGCCTTTATTCGCTACGACCTCCCCTGGCCGTCGCAATATGGTGATAACGGAACAGAACGGCAGCAATATCCGGACGGTTCGATCAGACCGGAACCAAGGCTTCAGGAGGTAAGGATGAACTTTGGCACAAGGTCATGGAACCTTCGCAAGGCCGCCGTTGACATGACGGTAGCAGACGCC
>CAZGJP010000479.1:0-1915 GCA_964526605.1 uncultured Lentisphaera sp. | reverse complement strand
TACTCAAGGACGGGCTGGCGATTCTGGGAATAAATGTTCCGGAGGCCATGTGAGATGAAAAAACAGGCGGATGAAGCTATCTCCTCGTTCAATGTGGCAGCCAAGGTCAAGCCGAAGTCGTCAAGGCGCAAGATTGTCATGGAGACAGACGGCAGCCTGAAAGTTTTTCTGCACTCCCCCCCGGAGGATGGCAGGGCGAACAGCGAACTGAGGGAGACCCTCGGCGATGCACTGCGAATTTCGCAGTCGTCAGTGGAGATCGTGGCGGGACTCAAGTCCAGGACCAAGACCTTGCGGATATCGGGATTGTCCCGCGGGGAAATGAACAGGATTCTCGGCTCAGGGAGAGCCGGCTGAAAACGGAGGTGGACCATGTTCCAGAAACAGGGTTTCGTGGATCATAGCTTGATCAAGATAAAGGACAGGCTTTCCGAGGCGAGCACGGCCAAGAGCGCCCCGAAGGACGAGAAGGATGCCCTCCCGCAGCAGGAGGCTGGCACCGGGGCTCCACATCTGGTCTCCGCAACTCCCCCTCCGCCCCCCCTGCCCTCCGGAGGGACTAAGACCGCCGTGGCGCCAGCCGTCCGGGACGAGACAGTCGCGGCTCTCTCCAGGCGGAAGGACGAGTTCAGGCTTCTCAAGCGGGACATCTGCGAGAAGTTCTCCGAGAAGCTCTCGTCGTTTCCGGAGGACATCCGGGTGACGGAGCGCCGTCTCGAGGAGCTGAAGAGCGCGACAGAGAAGTTCGCGACCCTGATAGACGAGCTCAAGGCTATGGACGAGCACGGCTGGGACGAGAACACTCCGCATTCCGAGATAGGCCGCGCATGCAGGAAGGCCGAGAACGCGAGGCTGGAGTTCATAAGGGTCTGCGCGAGGCTGTCCGCACTCCAGCGGGAGAGCTCCGCCGCCGAGGAAATGGATTCCGGCAGGGGCGGAGGATCCATCGTGCACGAGCTCAGCTCGATGTCATTCAAGCAGGGATTGAAGATGGGATTCCTGCTGTCGCTTCCGCTTGTCGCCGCCATACTCGCAGGGGCTTTCATCCTGGCCATAGGATACATAATCGCCCTCAAACTATGAAAAGAAGGACATACACGAGATCCGTGGACTATGGCCATCACGCTGGCGGCAGACAGAAGATGGCGCACTATCTCAAGACGGCCGACGGCGGATTCAAGCAGATCGCCGGGAACATCATCCCCGCCAGACGCGCCAGAAGGAACAGGATGATCCTCGTCGCCCTGGCACTCATCCTCACCATGATAGGTCTATACCATGCTCTTCTATGAGGCCGCCGCTGCTGCGCTTGCGGCCATCTCGCTCGTCCATTTCGCAAAGGCAGGGAGGAGGCGCGCGCTTATCGTCTTCTGCCTTGCCCTCGCAAGCGTGGGTATTGGCGAGGCCCTCAACCACATGTCCTCCACCACTCTATACCACAGCGATTTCTCGATGATTCCCGGGACGCGCCTGCCTCTGTTCATAGTTCCTGGGGGGGCCTGCATCTCCGCCTGGGTCTTCCATCTATCAGTCCTTCTCGAAAAGCGCCTCAAGGTGCGGCTTTCGCGGCTGGCCGCCGCACTGCTGCTCTCGCTTACACTGCCATTCGCATCGGAACTGTTCGGAGTGCGCCTTGGACTCTGGAGATGGAACATCCCCTTCCAGTTCACCTTCGTCTTCCTTGCCGGAATATGGAAGTTCTACATGATCTTCCTCTTCTCCCCCGCCTTCCTCATGCTCTTGGTCCCGGAAAAGAGCGTCCATTTTCGGCAGTTGCAAAAAAAACAAGACGATGTATCGTAATGTCCCCACTGAAAATGAATACGCGCCCGTAGCTCAACTGGATAGAGCGTCTGGCTACGGACCAGAAGGTTTGGGGTTCAAATCCCTACGGGCGTACCATCATCTTCGACGA
>CAZGJP010000478.1:0-1918 GCA_964526605.1 uncultured Lentisphaera sp. | reverse complement strand
CCGCTGCCCATGATCGCGAATCCGTAATACTTTCCCTCCTGCGCTGTGCCCCAGTAGCCGGCGCGTGTGTTGGCATACCATAGGCCAGCGGCGCCAGATTCATCCTCTTCTCCATCGGATTCTTGATTGTCTTGTGCTCCAGCCGCATCCCCTTCGACGAGAGAACCCGTATAACCGATCGCAAAGTTGTTCTCACCTATGGTCTCCGGGTCAAATACTACGATATTCGGGGCGTTGCAGTTCCAGAATAGCGAATTGGCGCCAGCCCAGCCATGACCGGATCCTGAGTCGCCTCGGTTGAAAGAACAGAGCGAACCTCCCTTCGGCATCGAAACATTGTCCCAGAGCGTTCCGACACCCCAGCGGTGATGTGGTTCGCCGTTTCCGCCTTCTGGAACGGAACACCTAAGGAATGCGTTCGGCCCTTCGGTCCGCGCCCCTACGACGAAGTCGTGACGCCCATCTTTGGAACTGCACTTGTATACCAGCATGCCGACACATCCACTGATGTTGAAGGGATAGCGTTTGCCGCCGCGCACGGCGCCTATGAGCTCCAATGAATTGACATCGCGCACGGTGCAGTCCCGTGCATCCTCCATTGCGACTGCTGCGAACCAATGATGTCTTACAGTGCAATCCCGAACCCAGCCATCTACGCAACTCACGCCGATACCGTTCTTGAGATTCCCGTAGTTTGCCTCCTTGCTGCGGGATTTTTGCGTCTTGTCGTAATTGGAAACTACGCAAAGCGACTCAATTCCGCAGAGCGCATCTGAATTGTCCTCCATCTTGCGCACTATTCCTCCGCCATGTTCTGCCACAATGGACTGGGGCATCATAATATCCAGCGTGATAGTATTGCCTTCGACCGCTTCTATCCGGCGGATGTGGCTGAAGTTAGTCGGCGCCCAAGGCTTCTTCCCAGCGCCGTCTTTGCCGCCACGAATATGACGGAGTCGCTCGCCCACGCCCAAGACCTCGATCCACTTATCGTTGGTGGTCTTGATTACATTGACGAGATCGCCGGCCTTGAATGCGCTCGCGTCTTCGAGAGTAATCCGCCTGGCTCCGCTGGAAACATACTCGTCAGCAATCCTGCTCTCCGTTATCTTTTCCTCATCCTGCGGCTCGTTGGGAAACCTCAGTCCAGGCAGGCGCCAGTGGACCTCGTCCCCATCCTTGTATTTCTCAATGGTGTAAGGCATGTTGTGTTTGAGACTGTATGATTTTTTCTCGCCTTGTATCGTGGTCAGTAGTGCCAATGTCACAGTCACCTTGCTGCCAACAAAGTCATCCATCTTGTAATCATGCTTGAATCGTGGACTATTAATATTGCACACAGTTCCGTCATCCAAGGTCAGGGCATAGCTGGCCTCGCCTTCTTCTGATGCTATTTTGCCAAGAGTCCCGGTCAGCGGCATCTTGGTCTGCTTTGTGCCGCCTCTGCCAACTGTGATTCCTGTGGATTGACCATCAGGCATGGTGAATATAAGAACCGTGCCGTTCTCTCCGTCACCCTCGCCACGCAGAACCACTCCTGCGGGAACGATTAGTCCGTTGTTCAGATACCAGATTCCCTTTTTGAGAAGGACGGCACCTCTGAATCCGTCCTCGCCGGGCCTCATTGCTCCAACCCTGTCTAGCGCCGCCTGAATGGCTTCGAAGCTGTCGGTGCCGACCGGGTAGAACATCTTGCCGTCAGGCTTTGCATCGCTCGCAGGAGCTGTCAGCGTCTCGACCACCTTGATGTCAGGTATTGGCACTTCGCTTCGCTTGTATCCGCAAGACGAGAAGTCTATAATTCTGTCGCCCTTGTCGCTGTATGCCTTGTAGACCAGCTTGCCGTCCTCACCCATGTAGACCAATGGTGCGCAAGCGGGTGTTTTGTATTCTGTTTTAACAGGTTTCCATTCCGCCC
>CAZGJP010000477.1:893-1924 GCA_964526605.1 uncultured Lentisphaera sp. | reverse complement strand
AGCCACGAATTCCTTATCACGCTTGCGGATAAGAGAAACAAGAGGGTTTCCCGTCTGAAAAAGAGAAAGGCGCAGCCCCACGGGAATAGAAATCTCTACCAGTTGAGCCTCTTGCAAAATGATTGGCTCATGCTATTGACGAGCTTATTTGTGGAGGCCAGAGACAGATAACTGTTGGACTCCATTAATTAAATAGTGATTTTGCTGCTTTTTAGTGCATTTCTATGGTGACATAGACGTACGTCTCCCGCTGTTGCGCTGTTCTTTGCTCTTTGAAGCTACTTATTCAAGTAGTCGTATCAATTGATCGGCAAACAGGACAACAACTCCAAGCATCAGATGCAGACTGACCTTGGAATGGCCCTTTACCATGACGTTGTCCGCTCCGAACTCTTCCTTCATCCTGGCATTGGAACGTTCCACGGTAGTTCTGGTTTTGTAACGCTCGGCCTCATGGGGAGACATGGGAATAGTCTCCTTGCCACGGGAGTTCTGGTCAATAATCGGTACATGCCCGAGCTGGCGGCTTACTTCGTTAATGCGCTGCGCGTCATAAGCGGCATCCATCAGGTCATAGAGGTACGTTACCTTATCCCTTGTCTGCTTCATCAGCGGAATGGCAGCTTGGCTGTCATGGAGCGATGCCGAGGTAACAAGGGCGCTGATCGGCAAGCCGGTGTCATTGGTGTCCAAATGCAGCTTGTAGCCGTTCCAGCTTTCCTTGTAACCCTTGGCGTTCTTCTTGGTGCCCCGGTCACAGGCGGTCGGCAGCTCATTGATGGCCTCCTCGGCTGACTGGAGAACCTGTTTGTCGAGCCGCTTCTCGGGAAGCGGTTCACGTACTTCTCCTTTTGCGGGTCGGCCTCTTTTGCGTGCCACTTTGGGAGGTCTTTCTTTCCGTGCCGGTTTCTCTCGACCAACTATGGCTGTGGAGTCTCGGGATATGTGGCCGAGCAACTCTCCACCAAGATAGTCTTTCACCAGGGTATCATGAACTCTCTTCGCAAGCTCGCCGTCGGCAAATTCGGCAA
>CAZGJP010000477.1:0-883 GCA_964526605.1 uncultured Lentisphaera sp. | reverse complement strand
AACGCCAATGGATTCAAATCCGCTTATCCGCCGCAGGTTCGGACTTGAGTGCAAGGCATGAATCAGGGCTATGGTCGTTGGATATCTATACAGCGCCTTGGCTACAAAAGACCGCGCAAGCGCCTCTCGTTCTGAGAGTTTACGGCCAAGCCACTGATTAAATGCTTTCTTTCGCACATGCTTCTCAACCTGAACTATCTCAAGGATTGTGACCAGATGCTTCTCCTGCTCGGTCAGAGGCTCATCAAAGCATTCATCAAGATGGGAAAACAAACCCCTCTGTACGCATCCCATCAACCATGATATTCTTTCCTTGAGCTTCATCGGTATCCTCCTGACTTGTTGTGTCTCGCAACCCAACAATATCATGGACTTGCCTGTGAAGCTCACCTTTTATGAGGCTTAGTCGTTGTATTCGCCTTTTTGCATACACTTTTGCAAGAGGCTCAGATATATGGCATTTTCCGATTGGGCCGCTCTTATCGCACAACCACTTGGAATACGGAGTTTTCCATGTCGAAAGATACTTCATCAAACGAAGAAACGCCGCGCATCCGGGAAATGACCATCGATGATTTTTCTCAGGTCTTTCATATCGGAGAGGAAGTCTTCACAGCCGACTACTCCCAGAGCATGTACCGGACCTGGGATGAATATGAAATAACCACCCTCTTCAATTCGGATAATGAACTCTGTCTCGTTGCGGAGTCAGGTGACAGAATTCTCGGGTTTGCCCTGGGGACTACGGTGAGCAAACATAACTCGCCCTGGAAATACGGTTATCTTGTGTGGTTGGGCGTGCACAAGGACATCCAGAAAGGACGGGTAGGCAGCAGGCTCTTCAAGGAGATCAAACGTCGCATGAAGAAACAGGGAGTCCGGA
>CAZGJP010000476.1:0-1924 GCA_964526605.1 uncultured Lentisphaera sp. | reverse complement strand
TCCTATCCGAAGCTCGCTTCGGATCACCCGGCATTTTCCGCGAGAAGCTGCGGAAGATGGCGGAGGGAGAGGGATTACCGCTCCTCACTGCGTTCGTCTCTATTGCGCTAACGCGCAATTTATCGCCCTCCTGCGGAGAGCTCTCGAACCCCCTGGGATTCTCATCCCTCTCTGTCGCCCTCGTCTCCTATCCGAAGCTCGCTTCGGATCACCCGGCATTTTCCGCGAGAAGCTGCGGAAAATGGCGGAGGGAGAGGGATTCGAACCCCCGGTACGGGTAACCGTACAACGGTTTTCAAGACCGCCGCCTTAAACCGCTCAGCCATCCCTCCGCGAAACAATTTAGCAAGCTCCTTGTCCCTCCGTTCATGCCCGGAACCGCTGCGCAAGGGAGGAAGTTGGAGGCGTGAACCGGAGTTGAACCGGTGTAAAAGGTTTTGCAGACCTCTGCCTAACCGCTCGGCCATCACGCCTTGAAAAAGAACCGTTAATATACTCCGTAGCCGGACAAAAGCAAAATGCTCCGCCTCATCGAGGCTTTTAGGCCTTGCCCTTGATCATTACGGAGGCTGCCCCGAACGGCGCGGACCAGGGAACGACGTCGAAACACCTGACCATCCAAAATTTCTCACGTTTTATTTCAACTTATTTACGATGCATGACACTATCCCCTGAACGACGCCCCGTAGAAGTATTGCCCAAGCCCGATCGTGAAAATCATCGCCCCGTAGAGATAATGCTCCACGCAGACCCAGAACAGGGACTTGTTCCTCTCGTAGTTCAGGGCGAAAAGAATCCCGCCGAGAAATGTCAGCGAGGGAGCAATCGGATTTTTGAAGACCACATGAAGCAATGAGAATACGATGGCGTTGGCGAGTATCATCTGGAACCTGCCCGGGAACAGGACTGCGTATCTTTCGAAGAAGAAGATGCGGTATAGGAATTCCTGGGGGAGCACCGAAAGGAGCGGATACAGGACCATGACTATCAGCCAGACCAGCGGCTTGTTGGCCGGAAAATAGAAGAGCCTGTCGGGCTGGAACTTCCAGACAAGACACAGAAGGATGAACGACGCCCCTGCGAAAATCGCAAGCATTCCACCGAGACTGCGGGGAAGCGGGGAAAATCTCCAGTTCATCGGAGCTCCCCGCTGAAGATGGATCACCACGCAGGCCCCCGTCACCATCGCCAGGGTGGGGATCATCGGGAATCTGATCACCTCGAAGCAATATAGCATCGGCAGCGCCGCGAAGAGAAACAAAAACTCAAGGGAAAGATATAGTTTCTTCACCATCTGAACTTGTCCAAATATTTGTCCTTTATCTTCCGGGCGAATTCCTTGATGGGCTTCTCCCTGGAAAAGTCCATCATGGCGAATTCGTAGATGTTCATGTTCTCGTCCGACACCTTCCTCCCCAGCGGATGGAAGGATGGCGACGAAATGTCCGCCCCGGCCCGGTATATTGTCGGATCCTTGATCCCGGCCAGCCCCATGAAAGTGTGCGCCACATTGTCGTGGCATACCGGAGAGCACGCGGCAATTCTCAATCTTTCGACATCGGAACCGTGGATTGCAACGAAGGAATCATTGAAGTACATCACGAAAGGCACCTCGAGTTCGTATATTGTGAGGCTCCTGGTGCCGTGACCGTAGTTCCCATCGCCCTTGTCGTCGAGATTCTCCCCGTGGTCCGAGAGGTATAGCAGGCAGGCCGGATTTTTGTCGCGCAACATCAGATCAACGAGCCCCTGAAGCACCATGTCGCTGTATCTGATGCTCGTGTCGTAGCTGTCGCGCATCTCGTCGACGATCTCGAAGGGATGGAAGCTCTTCGGATACTGCATGTCGTATTTGATGTGGCTGCCCATGAGATGGACGACGATGAATTTTGCTCCAGCATTCCTCAGCATGAAACTTTCCACC
>CAZGJP010000475.1:0-1942 GCA_964526605.1 uncultured Lentisphaera sp. | reverse complement strand
CATATTTGAGAATAATCTGGGATGAGACGAGTGATATTACATTTTATCCGGAGCAACGCAGATATATCAGGATAGAAACAGATGCTCCGAATAGTTATCATAATCCATCTAATCCAGCATTGTCAAGAATTAATATTGTCATAGGGCAGAATTTGACATTGTCAGGGACTACCCCGTTAGAAAGTGGCCGTATGCGTATTATTGTTTCCACTCCTCATGATGCTGCCGTTGGATATACAGGGACTATTAGAATCGAATTAACACGGCCAGGCTTACCGGTTTTAGTTGCTGAAAAGCAATACAGGGTTGTTGAGAAGCCACCAGCAAGGAGAAGCTCTCAAAAACCGACCTTGCCTCCGTTCCGTTTGCAGCCAGTGGAAGGCCCAGAAGACCCTACCTGGTCAGATTTCGGGTGGCCAAGCGATATTTCGACTATTGCTTCACAGGCGGAAATGGATAGAGGGGAGCTAGTAATATATTATTCTAGAGTTTTTCCCAATTATGCTGATCGCTTCAGGCAGTTGGAACAGAGGGATCCTGCCCTTGCAACTTCATTCTCCAAGCGCTATGAGATATGGCTTGCTGTTCACTCACTGTTGTATTTACAGGATCAAAGACAGCAAGCCCCTACAGCAAACCAGCCCGCGAGCTTCAACGATGAAGCAGCAGAAACCAGAGAACGCGAAGAGAGATGTAGAATGGCGACTTTGGCATCATTGGTTGCTATCCGTGAGATCCAAAGCAACACAGCCAGTGATGAAGTGGAGTGATTGAAGCTTGAAAAATCAGCCTCTAATAGACGTGAGCACATTTAGATTTAGAGAACCCTTAATAGAAGGTATTGTCAGAGAAAGGCCAAACCGATTTGTAATGCTTGTTGATGTAGCTGGAAGAATTACAAGATGTTTTTGTCCTTGCCCCACAAGAATTGGGAATCTGATATTTGAAGGCATTCCCTGCCTTCTTTCGCAAAATAGTAACTCCAAAACGGAATACACTGTTGAAGCAATATCTTTGAATAGCATCAAGTGCAAAAAAAAGCAATGGATCGGCATTAATCAAACGAAGGTAAATAGATACATCAAACAGTTCTTCTTAACAGGGCAACTCAATAATATATTCAAGAAAATAGTCAGCCTCAGAAGAGAATTCAAGTTAGCCAATACAAGAATAGATTTCCTGATTAACTCCTGCCTCGTCGAAGTCAAAACTCCCTTGACCATCTTGCCATTCCAGTCCCATTTGGAATACAAATCAGAAAAGGATTATAGTAATTCCCATGACAGGACTGTAAAGCATTATGAACTGCTTTCAAAACATCATAAGGGCATGCTTAAAAGGGCAATCATTCTTCATTGCTTCATGTATCGCGCACCCGAATACAGTAATCTGTTCAGGATTATTACAGACAGAGGAATGCAGAAGTCCGTTAAGAAAGCCATAGCAATGGGTGTGGAAAATTGGCAAGTGAACATGACAATAAATCCAAGAGGGATTAAGCTCATTGATTACTTCAAATTAAACAAACTGCATGACGCACACATAAATCACTGACCCGGTTGAACCTTAACCCCGATATCAAAAAAACGCACCGTTTGTTGTCGGTGCGTTTTTCATATGGTGTATAGATAAGTATGCCGGGCGGGGTTATTGCTCGGTGAGCTTGACGATGAGGGTGCGGGCGAACTCGGCCGCGGCCTCGGGGCCGTTGGCCGTGACGATGTTCCCGTCGGTTTCCACGGCATTGCCGGTGAAGATCGCGCCCCCCGAGGCGAGGATGCCGCGCTCGGTGAGGAACGAGGTTGCCTTTTTGCCCTTGAGGAGCCCCGCGTAGGCGAGCGTGGCGGGGGAGCTGCAGATGGCGGAGACGAGCTTCCCTGCGGTCGCCATCTCCCGCGCTATCCTGTGGGCGGCCGGGTCCTTCCAGAACACGGTGCAGCCG
>CAZGJP010000474.1:0-1947 GCA_964526605.1 uncultured Lentisphaera sp. | reverse complement strand
GGTATGTCTCCGAGATGGAGAAGGAATGTTTATTCATGGTCGGATTCTTCCTCTTTATCGAGGGGAAATTCGACGAGGCGAAGGAATGCTTCCTCCAGGTGAAGACGATAAGCAAGGATCTGGCGATGCTTGATGCGAAGGGAATGCCAAACGCGCTTTGGCGGCTCGAATCGGCGTGCAATGTCCGTCGCATGCTTTTCTCCCCGGAGGAGAAGAAAAGTCTGAAAGGCGGGAAAAAGCTCTTGTGCGCATATGCGGAACTGAATTTCATCCTGGAGAAATTCGACGAGGCTTGCTCCTTGTTCCGCAGGATCGGCGAAGGAGAAAAAGTATCGGGCGACGAGAAGGCCATTTCCACCCTCGGGATGATGAACAGCTCGAATTACGGCCCGGAGACCGAGAAGATATTGAAAGAACTCCTCAAGACCAGCAAGAACGAGGACATCCGCGGAAACGCGTTGGTGAGCCTCGCGGCATACTACCAAAGCAGCTCGAAGACGGCCGAAAAGGCGGTTGTTTTTTATGAGGAATATCTGAGGAAATGCAAGGGTGGCCGTTTTAGCAACCAGGCACTGTTCCGTGTTGCCGAGGCGAAGTTGAAAAACGGTGAAACGTCAGTCGCAGGCACCATGATCGAGGATTTGAAGAAAAACTCGCCGCCGAACTCCGGCTATGTCCGGAGCTTGGAAGCTCAAATGAAAAACTTGAATAAATAGTGCGGAGGATTATCGCCATGATGAAATGCCTCGTTGCTACCGGACTGCTTCTGTATGCCATGCTCCATGGTCTCGAGGCGCAGGAGGTCAGACCCGCCGGAGAACTCAAAGGTGGCTCGGACGAGCACGTCACTTTCACGGGATCCATCGAGAACAGCTTCCAGATGCTGGGCACCGCCGCATCAGGCTGGAAAATATTGAGCGCATACATGGAGATAAATCCGTTCGGGTGTTGGACCGCAAGCTATTCGGAATCCTATGCTGAAGCGACAGGCGTGGTGGAGGACTACAAGTCAGCTCCGACATTGTTCATCGCGAAACTCAAGGGCGAGATCGTCCCCGACACACCTGGAGAGGGCCCGATCCCCACTTACAGCATTACGGCGCATTGCTCGCTCTACCGCACGTATCCGGACATTGCGAAAGCCGCATTGGCCGAGAACGGAGGCCAATGGGAAATCACGCCAGCGACGAATTTCCTGGCGCTGACTGTGGACGACGGCGTTTGGACAGCAACGGCCAGCGATTGGGAACTGACCGGGCCATTCAACGGCCCGAAGGTCTCAGGCAAGGAAAGGGTCGCGATAGGTCCGCCGGGCGGAGATTTCGTCGTCGAGAGCGGGGGCATCTATTCAATCATCGGCACAAGCCTCGGCAACTACGCCCATTTCGACCAGTCCATTCTTCTGGTCTACAAGGTCTTTTTCCCGGACAACAGCGAAACAATAGCCGATTGGAACAACGCCGACGGCTACGACGTGAAGGCCAAGCTCAGCGCGGATAGCTACAACAAATCACATCTTGTGTGGCAAGTCACGGAGGGAAGCGATTATTTCTCGATAAATGACAAGGGGGTTTTGAAGTTGAAAGGTGATCATCCACCGTTGGAACAACTCGCGATGATCAAGGTGCAGCCCCCATCTGCGCACATCCCGGAGGCAAAGGATGAGTTCGTTCTTGCGCTTGATGGGGCTTTCAAGGTCGATATATGCATGCGAAATCTCGACGAGGACAGGGAGGAGGAGCCAGGAGCGTTGCTTCCTCTTCCCGAGGAAGGCAAAAAGAGCTACGAGGCGTTCACGATGAAAATCAAACCGAGGCAGGCTTCCGGAAAGGCAACCCTTGCCGTTTCGACCATTCTCGACATCTGGGAGAAAACCGAGAATGGTTATGTGCTCGTCACCAAGAGAACGTGGGATCTTTCGAAGGAAGAGCTGCCACCGAGATTCTA
>CAZGJP010000473.1:938-1948 GCA_964526605.1 uncultured Lentisphaera sp. | reverse complement strand
CTTCGACGAGGGATTCCGCGCTCTGGTATCGGTCGTCCGGGCTCTTCTCCATCATCTTGACTATTATTTGCGCGACCGATTCGGGGATCTCGGGATTCGCCAGTCTGGGGTTCTTGAGGGGCTCCTGCAGGTGCTTCTTGGCGATCTCGAGGGCGTTCTTCCCGGTGAACGGGAAGCCGCCCGTGAGTAGGTGGTAGAAGGTTGCGCCGAGGCTGTATATGTCGCTTCGGACGTCCATTGGCGAGCCGGTGAGCGCCTCCGGGCTGATATACTGCGGGGTGCCCATCACCTCGTCCTCGTTGCTGTTGTCTATCTCCCCGGCGACTCGTGCAAGACCGAGGTCGGCCAGCTTCGCCCTCTGGCTTTTCGAGACTATCATTATGTTGTCCGGCTTGATGTCCCGGTGTATCAGCCTCTGCTCCTTCCATGCGAAATCAAGAGCGTCCGCGATCTGCCGGATTATCTCGCATGCCTGCTCGACGGGTATCTTGCCGGCCTTCTTGAGGATGTCCTTCATGGTATCGCCCTCGATGTACTCCATGGCGAAGAAGTAGACTCCTGAATCCTCGCCGACGGCGTATGCCTGGACGATGTTCGGATGGTTTAGCTTGGCCGCTGCGCGGGCCTCCTTGATGAAGCCCGCCACGAACTCGTTGTTGTCGGCGTATTTCTTCGCGAGGACCTTTAGGGCGGCGGGTCGGTCCAGAGATATCTGGTGGGTGAGGTATACTATGCCCATGCCGCCGCGTCCGAGCTCCTCGAGGACGACGAAATCGTTGCCGACGACCACGTTGGTGCTTATCAGCGAGAGGGGGGATTTGCTTATTTCCCCGCACTGTCCGCACTGGACGTCTATGCCCAGATCGTTGTTTTCAACGCTCAGAAGGGCTCTGCAGAATGGACATATGAACTTCTTTGAAAACCCATTTTTGATAAAACCCGCCAAATTTGAAAAAGCAAAATTAAAACGGTAATACCCCCAAAAAAAACCCCCCCCGGGGTTTTTTTTG
>CAZGJP010000473.1:0-928 GCA_964526605.1 uncultured Lentisphaera sp. | reverse complement strand
TGAACTTCATTGAAAACGCCTTGTTGCTTCAAGCCGCGCAAATTGCGAAAGCACTAATTATACAGGGAATTCCGCCTAAATCAAGCCCCCCGCGGGGTATTTTTGGCGATCTCCCCTAGTGCACTGCAACTCTTAAATTTTCGCAATCTTGTTCGAGAATTTAAGGGTTGCAGGACACTGGGATGTGCCGATCAGAGTTCGGCCTCCTCGACGTACTTGGCCCTTCCGGGCATTATCCCTCTTTTGGACGACTTTATGAAATCCACGAAATGCGCGACCTCGGGCGACGTCTTCGCTCCGCTAATCGTGTCGAGGGCGACGCTCTTGTTCAGATCCTGGAAGAAATAGGTTTTTATCGCCCTGCGTATCTCCATTCTCAGTTCCTGGCCGAATCCCGCCCTTCTGAGCCCGACCACGTGCGGGCCGTATATGTAGTCGTTCTCTCCGAGGAGGCAGTATGGGGGGATGTCCTGTCTGATCCTTGCGCCGGCGGTTATCATCGCGAGCGAGCCAATCCTGCAGAACTGGTGTATCATGCAGTATCCGCTTATCACGGCCATTGGCTCCACCTGCACGTGTCCGGTTAGCGCCGTGTGGTTCGCGATGGTCACGCGGTCGCCTATGACCACGTCGTGGGCCACATGCACGAAGGCCATGAGCAGGACATGGTTTCCTATGAGTGTCTTCAGGCCCTCGGAAGGCGGGCGGTGTATGGTGACGTACTCCCTGATCACCGTGTGCGATCCGATCTCGGTGTAGGAGACGACGCCCGGCCTGAAGGAATGGTCCTGGGGCTCGTCTCCGACGTCGGCGCCCGGGTATATCCTGCATCCGCTTCCAATCGTGGTGTATCTGCCAATGTGGACGTAGGGTTCCAGCACCGTGCCTTCGCCGATCTCGACATCGTCCTTGACCACGCAGTAGGGAC
>CAZGJP010000472.1:0-1948 GCA_964526605.1 uncultured Lentisphaera sp. | reverse complement strand
TCTGTAGCCGGAGCGGTCAACGGGCTTTGCTCCCCTCAGGAGGATGGAGACGGCCCCTGCGCATTCTCCGCCGATCTTTTCCAGCAAGGCAAAGACGTTCTGCTCGGAGACGCGGAACTGCCTGGCGATCAGCTCACGGATTTCCCCTTCGGGCAGGAGGTTCGCGAAAAAGGGACGTGCCGCGTCATCTGCGTAGGGCTCCTCCCGGAGGGGCAGGGAAAGGGAAAGGGGAAAGGCCCCTTTGCTTTTAAGCCATCCGCCATCGTACTGAAAGACAAAGCGGCGCCGCTCATCCAGCCAGAGGGAGCCGGCAAGGGCATCGCGGAAATACACGTCGAGACCTGACACTTTATCAGTCATTCTTCCACGACCTCTCCATGATTTCGAGCTCGAGGCCGAGAGCGGCGAGAACCTGCAGAACCTTGTCCATGCGCACTGTCGGCTTCCCATTCTCGAGATCAGACAGGAAACGGTAGTTGACGTTGCATAGGCCGGCGGCGTCGATGAGCGTCAGGCCGTCGCCCCTGCGTTTGCTCCGTATTGCAGCACCAATGTCCGATACAGACTTGACAGGGTTTTTCACAATACAGCCTCCGAAGGAAATATTCCCGACCGGGAATATAGCTGGGTGCAATACCGGCTGTCAAGCAAAATATTCCCGAACGGGAATAAAATGAGTTGACTATGCGAATGCGGTAAATAATATTCCCGAACGGGAATAATAATTGCCGCTTATTCCGCGACGGAAAGCGTTTCCGACGGAATCAAGGTTGACATCGCCGACGTCATTTGCTAACGAGATTAGCGGAATAATTCGGCAAGTCAAGTAGTTATCTTCTCCAATCCGAACTGGCCAAGGCAGGGCACATGCCTGAAACTCCGGAACTAAAAGCCCGCCATGAAATCGATTCCGATCTGGCATCGGCAGGCTGGATCGTCCAGAGCCGTGAAGAGCTGGACCTGACTGCGGGGCGGGGCATTGCCATACGAAATTTCACCATGAAAGCCGGTTTCGGGTTTGCGGATTACCTGCTGTATCTCGACCGCAAAGCCGTCGGCGCCATCGAGGCCAAGGCTGAGGGAACGCTGACGGGCGTGGAGGCGCAGTCGGCCAAGTACGCCGCCGGCCTGCCCGACAATCTGCCTGCGCACCAGCGGCCGCTTCCATTCCTCTTTGAATCAAACGGTTCAGTAACGTATTTCACGAACGGAATAGACCCGACGCCGCGAAGCCGTCAGGTATTCAACTTTCCACGCCCGGAAACACTCGGGGAACTGATTTCACAGGGTGCCCAGCTTCGCGCCCGTCTGCGAAATCTTCCGACGCTCGACGAATCGCGTCTATGGAGGGTCCAAGCAAGGGCGATCCGGAGCCTTGAGGAATCCTTCCGCCGAGCGGATCCCCGCGCACTGATCCAGATGGCCACGGGTTCCGGTAAGAACATCACCGCCGTCAACGCGAGCTATCGGCTGCTGAAATACGGCAGCGCGAAGCGCATCCTCTTCCTCGTGGACCGCGGAAACCTCGGAAAGCAGGCAGAAGACGAATTCGCCACCTTCGAACCACCCGATGACCCCCGCAAGTTCCCTCAGCTTTATACCGTCCAGCGCCTCAAGACGAATTCCATCAACACGGCCGCCAAGGTCGTCATCACGACCATCCAGCGTCTCTACTCCATGCTGAAGGGTGAGGCCGAGTACGATGCGGAAAACGAGGAAGGCTCTTCCTTCGACTCGGTAAAACCCTGGCGCGGAGAGCCGCCGGAGGTGGTCTACAATGCTGGCATCCCGCCAGAGTTCTTCGATTTCATCATTGTGGACGAATGCCATCGCTCCATCTACGAGGTCTGGAGCCAGGTCCTTCTTTACTTCGATGCGTTCATCATCGGTCTGACCGCCACCCCCGCAGGCAAGACCATCGGCTTTTTCAACCAGAACCTCGTCATGC
>CAZGJP010000471.1:0-1950 GCA_964526605.1 uncultured Lentisphaera sp. | reverse complement strand
TAAGTTGACGCGACGAGAAGAGCCTCCCCTTCCCTGTCGAAAAGGTGGAAGATACCGTTTTCCCCCAACATGAATCCTCCTATCGGATTCGCCTTGTTCATCTTACTGGTAAAAACCGCGATTGTCGCCGCAACGGGCCGGGGACTGAAATCATCCAGCATATATGACCAGTTGCCAGCCGGATCCCCATGGCCGCCAAAATAGATTATCTTTTCGCATCCTGCAATAAGTTCATCGGTCCATTGCTCCAATATCCAGTTCGACTGATTCCTTATCTGAATAGCCTCCCTCGCGGGCATGTCCCATACAGACCAGCCTGATGCCGTTTCATCATCCCATATACTGACACGCTGCTGGCCTACCACCTCAAGATCCTCCTTGGCCTCGTTCACGCCTCCTCCATTTGAATAGTGAACTGGAAGGACATCTATATATTTACCCACCCCTTCCTTTAGAAGCGCTATCCTGAAATTGTGCGGCCAAAGCCCTCCTGCAAGTATAGTGAGCATTTTAGGATCAATGCTTTTGACCGTCTCAGTACCAATCCGACAGAATTTCACATAGTCAGCAACAGGCTCGGTGCTTGCCGTTCCCGGAATTATCTCGTTGAGCCATTCCCATCCGCAAAGCTTCCCCTTCCATCTCTCCGTCATGAACCTTATGCTCTCCCTCCACGCTTCGTCCTCAAAAGGAAATGGTTCAAAACCAACATTGCGCGCGGTACATTTCTGCACCCATGCGGGAGGTTCAACTATGCAAAACCAAGTATCTATCCCGTGCTTCTTTGCTATCTCAAGTGCCTTGTCCCAGCCATCAAGCCTCCAGATATCCCTTGCCGGCTGTACCTCCTTCCAACTGAAAGGAAGCACGCGAGAGGAAGTTAGCCCCAGCATTCTCGCTATCCTGCAGATTTCCTCGACTCGTTCGGGGGCATTGATGCCAACGGCATTGTGCATACCAAAACGTGTCCTCGCTCCCCCGGTGATTTTGATGATATCAGGTATTCGAGCGAAAGTGATCTCTCTCTTCTCCCATCCTTCAACCTCGGCATCAATAAGGAATACTCCGCGCTGTTTCAGATCAAGATCTATCGCCACCTTTTTTGTTTCAGCATTTGCAATAAAAGGCACATACCCCTCCGCAACGACCGAGTTATTAGTGTCGTAAACCGTGTATTTAAGCGTTTTGCTCTGCGCCGTGTTTTCGCCATTCTTCAATACGGCAAATATCTTAACCGGATCTTCGTAAGTGAACAAATTCCCTGGTTTGTCTGTATCAAGTTCGAAACACCCACCCTTCCGAACAAGCCATGGCCCTTCTCGTCTTATTTCCCATGGCCAATTTTGTCCGCCATTTTTGAAAAACGCAATCAGTAGAAGGCTATTGCGTGCCTTGGCCCTTGGCGCGTTCATCTTGAACACATGTCTTCCGTGTCCCGCTTTTGGAGTGGTTATTCCACCCAGCCCCGGATAATTCATATGCTGTCTGTTTTTGGTATATTTCCCATCTGGATTGTCAATCCATGGTCCGACGACCCACAATTGCAATTCGGTCTTACCCTGATCATCCGACGGATCGAGGTAATATTCTACTGGGACTTCCCATCCTTCACCTTCTGTCAGTATCTTCGTAGAGGATGATTCCTCAATATGGAGCCAACTCTTTTTGTACGCATCGGGAGCCATCTTGGGAAAATCAACAGGAATCGAGGATATGGCAGCGTCTTTCACCTTGCTATCCCAACTTCCCCTGTTTGAAAGGTATATAACGATATTTACGGATCCCGCGTTCTCATTGGGACGCAAATTGAGGTTATAGTCGAATGAATTAAATCCACCCGGACGCAGATCCTTGCTCGCGCCACCGCTGGCAAGAAACCCTCCTCCTCCTCCATCCTTCCTGTTCCAATGAACATCGAGTTTCAACTTCAAGGCTTCTTGCAACCCAGTT
>CAZGJP010000470.1:0-1955 GCA_964526605.1 uncultured Lentisphaera sp. | reverse complement strand
TCATTTCCATTTCCTTGATTACTTCTTCATCTGTTCTGTTGTCCTTTTTATGTCATGTTTGGTGGTTGCGATTTCCTCTTCGAGACGCCTTCTCTCCGTAATCTCTTGTTTAAGCTCTTCCCTTGTCCTATAAATCTCGGACATGGATTTGGCCAATTCCGCTTCAAGAGAAATCTTAAGAGCTTTGAATTCCTCGTTGGCCTTCTTGAGGTCAGCTCTGTAACTGGTCAATCGATCCTCAAAAGCTGTCTTCTCTGACTGAAATGCCTCTTCAAGGCGCTTTCGATGATCCAGTTCTTTTTCATACAATATTTTGATATTATCCAGATCACTCAACTCACGTTGCAGGTTCGTCAGTTCCAGGAATAAATCTTCGAGAATGGAAAATTTTTTCGCCCTGAATATTTCGTCAACCATATAAAATCCTTTTCGTGCTGAGCATAAAAACTCTCTGACTTCATCTCTGATCTGCCCCACTCTGAGCATCTCCGTTAGAAGCATTGAAGGCGATTTTCTAATCAGACCTCAATACTTATTTTATGCAAGAAATATTCCTGATTCTTTCAACTCCCCCATGGATCTGGACGGCTAAATGATCTTGTAATCCTTTTCCTTGAAGAGCTTAACGCATGCATTTACCACGGTCGTGTCATAAAGGATTCCGCTGTTTTCCTGGATCTCCTCCAGCGCCCGGTCCAGTCCCAGCGAAGGGCGATAGGGCCTGTGTGAAGCCATGGCCTCCACCACGTCGGCAACGGTGAGGATGCGGGCCTCCATCATAATATTATTGCCGGAAATCCCCCGGGGATACCCGGTTCCGTTAACACTCTCGTGATGCTGTAGGATGATTTCGGCCACCAGAAAGGGAAACTCGATTTCATGCAGAATGTCGTAGCCGGTTTGAGGATGATCTTTGATGAGCGCAAAGGCCTTGCCGGTCAATTTGCCTGGATTGGTCAAGATTTCCGCGGGTACGGCTATTTTGCCGATATCATGAAGAACGCCGGCCAGACGAACCGCATCTACCTGGTCCTGTGAAAGACCCATTTCCTGTGCAATAGACTTTGCGAGATCGGCCACGCGTCTTTGGTGGCCGGCCGTATAAGGGTCTCTGCTTTCAACAATCGAAGACATGGCCTGGGTGATTCCCCCGATGGATTTGTTCAGGGTTTCCAGTGTCCGCTTCAACTCTTTTTCATTGTGCTTCTGTTGCGTCACATCACGGACGATACCTTGGTACCCTCGAACGACGCCGTCCTTCCCCTTGCGGACCGAGGCGGTCATGAGGCACTCCATCATCGTTCCGTCACTCTTTTTTAATCGGAGTTCATGTTCCCGAACGGCCCCTTCCTGGTTGAGTTTCGACTGCGTTCTGAATAGATCCCGGAAATATCCGCGCCGATCATATCTTCCACGCTCCAACCGAAGATTTCCAACGCGGCTTGGTTTACACCGAGTATCTTTCCTTCGGCCGTCCAGATCATCACGGCGTCCTTCGACTCCTCGAAAAGGCTTCGGTACTTTTCCTCGCTCTCGCGAAGTGCATCCAAAGCCCGTCTGCGTTCGGTCGTTTCCCTGATGATGGCGGTGATCGTTCGGGCACCTCCATTGTCGCTTACAGAGAGGGATATTTCTATCGGGACCGTACTTCCGTCCTTCCGAAGTCCCTCAAGCTCGGCGGACCTGCCTACGAAGACCGCCTCTCCCGTGTCGAGAAATCGTTTGCAGCCTTCTTTGTGCTGCTGCTTAAATTTCTCCGGAATCAGGATCTCGACCGGGTTGCCCATCATCATTTCTTTGGTAAAACCAAAAAGCCTGAATGCCGCCCGATTCCATTGAACGACCTGCATCTTTTCGTCGATGGAGACAATGGCGTCAGCGGAATTTTCGACCACTTCGCGATAACGCTCTTCCGTCTCATGAAGCGCCTCTTCCGCCTTGCGCTGTTTCTTGGC
>CAZGJP010000469.1:0-1962 GCA_964526605.1 uncultured Lentisphaera sp. | reverse complement strand
CAGCTCATTGAGGCAATTTTGAAATTGCCTCGGGGGATGATTTCAAATCCGGGGAATATGCCCAAGATGAAGAAGCTGCTTGCTGACACGGACCTGCTCAAGCTCCAGTTCCAGAAGTCTCTCCTCGAGAGCGGCGGAATTTCCGCTTTCATCAGGAACGAGAATGCGGCAATGCTCAGATACCTGCTCCCCCTCCAGGAGACCACTCCGGAGCTATGGATCGCAAACGATGAAGACCTTGAAAAAGCTCTTTCATTGCTCAGCGCCCCGCCGGCCGCCGGAAAGACCCCGAGGCCAAGGATATTCATAGGCACCAAGAACAAGCACAAGATATCCGAGATTTCCGCGATACTGCGCGGATGCGGGGCGGAGGCGATCGTCCCGGACGACCTCGGAGGACTTCCCGATGTCGAGGAGGACGGACACAGCTTCGAGGAGAACGCCTCAAAGAAGGCAATCGCCTTCGCGAAATTCGCAGCCGCCACCTTCCCGGAGCAGGGCGGGGGAGCAATGGCCATCGCCGACGACTCGGGGCTCGAGGTCGAGGCGCTTTTCGGCGCGCCCGGCGTCCATTCCTCGCGATACGCGGAGGACGATTTGAGAAGAATCGCCAAACTCCTCACCGAGATAGGGAGGGCGAACAAAAGGAGCGGCGAGGACAACCGGCGCGCCAGATTCGTATGCGTGATCGCGCTCGCCAGCCCCGATGGCGTCGAGGAATGTTTCCGGGGAGAAGTCAGCGGAAGTATAATTGAAACTCCGAGAGGCAGCAACGGCTTCGGCTACGATCCGGTGTTTGTGCCGGACGCTTTCTCCCTTACGTTCGCCGAACTGCCATCCGCGGAAAAGAACAAAATAAGCCACCGCTCAAGGGCGCTGGCCAAGCTGGACCAATACATGAGGACAAAACATGAGTGAAGAAAGCATTGGTATTTGGTTTTTTGAAAGGAGTAGGTCGCTTTCTTGTCCGCCACTCCGAAGGAGCCGGCGGATCAAACCGACACGGATTGTCTGCAAGCTCTTCGCCGTCGTCTCTGCTCTCTACTTGCTCCCGGCGATTCCTCTTCGCGCCCAGGAGCTTGATTTCCGCAGACGGCATTCCCCAGGGACTCTCTTCGATGCGAAAATCGCGGCCGCGTATTCAGTGGACTGCGAGATGAAGGGCCCGGGCGGCGCCGCAAGGGAGGCTGCCCGGAAGAAAAGCTTCTGTTTCGAGGGGAGGATCGAGATTCTCGAATGCGATGCAAGCGGAGCGCCAACAGCACTTTCGTTCTCGAACGCGAAAATATCAGGAGAATCGGACAGCCCCGGACAGCTCTTCAGAAAGGGATATGGCAACTTCATCCTCAAATGGGTGGACGAGAAAATGCTCCTCGAACTCGAGTCCCCCGACTCGAAACCGACCCCCGAGGAGATGGAGCTTCTCTCCATCGCCTTCAGACCGCCCTCCTCGCAGGGAAAACTCGACGACCTCCTCGGAGAGAAGCGCGAATACGAGGAAGGACTCCAATGGAGCCCCCCCGGCGCATACCTCAAGAAGATTTTCTCCTCCAAAGGCCTCTCCCTCGAAGACAGGAACATCGCGGGCAGGGTCCGCTTCGGGCAGATGAGCACCGAGGCCGGCCGCAAATGCGCCAATGTCGAAGCCAATATAAGCATATCCGGCTTGGAGGGCTTCGAATTCGAATACTCCGCAAAAATCGCCCTGCCTTTCGACAAAAACTGCCCGCCAGTCAGGACGAAATCGGAATCCGTCGAGAAAATACTCAAGAAATCCATACAGCGCAAGGAAGCTAATCCGCTCGCCGAGGACTTCGACGAGATGCACCTGACAATAACCCATTCCCTGGACGTCTCCCTAACCCCGCCTTTGGCACGTTGACACGTTGGCACGTTCAGCGTTTACTCCAACCGTCTTCAAGTACTTTGCGCCGCCTGCCTCGGCGTAGTCCAGAGACGAGA
>CAZGJP010000468.1:0-1966 GCA_964526605.1 uncultured Lentisphaera sp. | reverse complement strand
GGAAGCAAATAGGGCTGAGTCCAAGAAAGACTTTATTCACAAGATTGGGATCGTTGAGAAGGAGGCGGCAGAAACAGTGTATTGGCTCGATGTTCTCCGGCAAAGCGATATGATTGAAAATGATGACTTTACCGTTTCCACTGGACTATATAATGAGGCAAATGAACTATTGGCTCTCTTTAACTCTATTTCTAGATCAAGTAAATCCAGAACTTTAGCACTCCAGAACTTTAGCACTCCAGAACTTTAGCACTCCAGAACTTTAGCACTTCTCCTATCATGTGCGGATTCATAGCAACCATTTCTAAAGACGGCATTCCCTTCCCGGAGGACAAGCTCCGCGAGATGGCCGCCATGATTGCGCACCGCGGACCGGACGACGAAGGTTTCTTTTCGTCCGGAGCCGTTTCGCTCGCCTTCAAGAGGCTCAAGATCATAGACTTGTCGGCCAACGGCCACCAGCCCATGCACAGCTCCGACGGGCGGCACGTCATAGTCTTCAACGGGGAGATATACAACTACCGCGAAATCCGAAAGGAGCTGGAAGATTCGGGAACGGCATTCAAATCCGGTTCGGACACCGAAGTGCTGCTCAACTCCCACCTCAGATGGGGTGAAAAATGCCTGGACAAATTCGTCGGGATGTTCGCATTTGCAATACTCGACACGAGCGACGGATCGGTCTTCTTCGCCAGAGACCAGCTCGGAATCAAGCCCCTCTTCATCTTCGAGGACTCAAAGCATTTCATCTTGTCCAGCGAAATCAAAGCCCTTTTGCCCTACGCCGACCTCAAGCCAAACGAAGACGCCTTCAACGAATACCTCGTCTTCCGCTCCCTTCCCGGCGAAAGGACCATGTTCAAGGACGTGAAGAGCCTGCTCCCCGGGCATCGTGGGCGCATCTCCGACGGCAAGATGGCCTTGTCGCGATACTTCGATCTTTCGGAAACCTTTGGAGAACCACGCCATCTCGGCTTCGAAGACGCATGTGAAGAAACTGAAAAAATGATGGAGGATAGCCTCCGCATCCACCTGCGAAGCGATGTCGAACTCGGAGTCCAGCTCAGCGGAGGAGTGGATTCCAGTCTGATAACTGCGTTGGCATCTAAAATCTCGGGGAAACGCCTCCATTCCTTCTCAATATCGTTCGCCGAGTCGGAATATGACGAATCCCAATATCAGAAACGGGTCTCGGAACGATACAACACCGAGCATCATGACTTCAGAATGGATCAGGATCGCTTCGTGTCCGACATGGAAATGGCAATCTGGCATTACGAGCATCCGCTCAACGATCCGAACGGCGTGGCGACGTATCATCTCGCAAAAAACGCGAAACCTTTCGTCACGGTCATGCTAAGCGGAGAGGGCGCCGACGAGTCCTTTCTCGGGTACAACAAGTTCCTGCCGGACGCGATAAGCAGAATCAAACGGAGGAACATCCTGTTTAGGAATCCACGCATCAGAGACCTGCTCGCATCGCTGTGGCCGCTCGACAGAGGCAGGGCGCTGTTCCAGGTGACTAGATATCCCCCGGCCATGTTCGCCCTCTCCTACGCGAAAATGGAGCTCGTGGACGGACTGCTGAAAGGCGACTTCGATGAAATGAAACCACGCTCGCTCATATCTGCCATTGCCAATGGCGACAGCATCATGGAGATCATCCTGCAGGACCAAATATGCGACCTGCCTCAATGGTTCTGGCGGGCTGACAGGATGGGAATGGCGGCATCCCTCGAATTCAGAGTGCCTTTCTGCACGCCGCAGATATTCGGAATGGCCAATTCGCTCCCGTATGCGACCAAGTTGCATGGCGGAGAAAAAAAGGCCATCCTAAAGAAGATAGCGGAGAAATACATAGCCTCCGACCAGATTTACCGTAAAAAAATCGGATTCGGCACCCCAATAGACAACTGGTTCGGCAGAAAGGGCCCATACAACGATCTTTTCGTGGACACCATGAACT
>CAZGJP010000467.1:0-1970 GCA_964526605.1 uncultured Lentisphaera sp. | reverse complement strand
GTCCTGCGAATCCGATCAGTGCGCCGGGTTCGGCCACGACGAGGTCGCCTAGGGATGCGAAGCTGGCGGTGACGCCGGCGGTGGTCGGGTTTGTCATTATCACTATGTATGGCTGTTTTTTCTTGGAGAATCTGTGGAGCGCGCCGCTTGTCTTGGCCATTTGCATGAGGCTGACCATTCCCTCGTACATTCTTGCGCCGCCGCTGGCGGTGACGATTACCAGCGGGATGGAGTTTTTCTCGGCGAGTTCCGCGAGGCGGGCTATCTTCTCGCCGACGACCGATCCCATGCTCGCGCCGAGGAATCTGAAGTCCATGACGGCGAGCGCGTATTGGGTTCCGTTGAGAGCGGCCGTGCCACAGAGGACGGCCTCGTTCATGCCTGTCTTCGCCTTGCTCTTTTCGATTTTCTCCTTGTATGGTGCGACGCCCTCGAACTTGAGGGGGTCGAGAGAGAGCATGGACGCGTCGGTCTCGCGGAAGGAGTTCTCGTCGGTGAGGAGTTTTATCCTCTCCTGCGCGGTCATCGGATAGTGGTGGGAGCATTTGGGGCAGACGTTGAGGTTCTCCTCCGTGAGCTTGTTGTAGGCGACGTCGGAGCACTTCGGGCATTTGCCCCATAGGCCTCCTGGTATCTCCTTCTTCTTGGAGGTCGTTATCGTCGTGTATTTTTCCTTCGTGAAAAGAGCCATGTCAACCTCTTGCGATTACGATGATGTTAACTTCGGTGCAGATGCCGGACTTCAGCAGGGTTTCGCTCGCGGCCTCTAGGGTCGCGCCCGTGGTCAGGACATCGTCGAGCAGTAATATAGACTGGGTTTTCCGAAAATCACGTTTGATTCCGGATATCTTGAAGGCATTCTGCAGATTTTTCTTTCTTTCCGCTCTGGATAGATTGGCCTGCTTGGGAGTTCTCCTGACGCGTCTGAGCAGTCTAGCCAGGGGGATCCCGCTGCTGCGGGAGAATACCGAGGCGAGGAGCTCTGTCTGGTTGTATCCCCTGAATATCCTCCTGGGCCAGTGCATGGGGACTGGAACGACGCAGTCCGCACGGCCTCCCTGCTCCTTCCATGCTTTCGCGGCGAGTTCCCCCAGAGGGCGGGCGAAGTGGGTGCGGCGGTTGTATTTGAAGTCCTTTACGGCCTGCTTGATCGAATCCTTGTAGTTCATGGCTGCGACGGCCTTGTTCCAGGGACGCCTCTCCTCCTTCAGGCATTTGGAGCAGATATCGAATATCCCGTCGTTCTCGCCGCCGCATCCCGGACAGAACGGAGGCTTTATGATTGGCAGTTCCGCCGCGCATTCCGTGCAGAGATGCAGATCCGCCGCCTTCCTCTCCCCGCATATGTAGCATGTGTCGGGGAAAAAAGAGCTGGCCAGGGACTTGAACGCAGTATTGAAGTTCATCTGCGGGAAATAACAACGCTTAATCTGATGATGGTAATTTGTATGTCTCGGCGCATTTTTCAGGGAATTGGATTTACATTGGCATGCATGACCAGCAGGATCGCTTGCCCTTTGGGGATGAAATCAGGTTTCCTAGCTCCAATTTTTTCACATTCGTCCAATATGTTAAGGAATCCCTCTCCTCTTGCTTCCATGTAGCTTTTGCCTGACAATACGCTTTTGAAATCGCGGAAGAAGCCGTCCAAAAGTTGATTTCTTCTTACCGGCTGGCATCCTGCATATAAGTCTGCAACCTTCAGGGTGTTGTGCAGACCGCCCGGATTCCAGAATTCTATCCTGTCTGGGAAAAGGTATATTCTAATCTGGCTTCCTGCTATCTCGTAATCCCGATGGACAATGGCGTTGACAAGAGCCTCTTGAAGCGCCAGCATGGAATAGGCAGGGATGTCCTTCCTGCCTAGGCCGTCCTTTTGCGATGCCGTGCTTAGAAGAGGAGAGCTTTGGAAATATCTCAGGACGAATTCAATTTGCTCCATCAAGCGACCCTCGACTTTTCTTGAGTCG
>CAZGJP010000466.1:0-1988 GCA_964526605.1 uncultured Lentisphaera sp. | reverse complement strand
CAACAGCCCTGAGGCGAATGGACAAACTCCCACCTACGTTTGCCGCCATCCAATGGTACAGCAATTATCCGGAGCACTATGCCGGTGACGCTAGAGCAGCCAGCAAAGAGAAGGGGGGCAGGTTAAGGCAACTGCTAGTGGACTCTCTTGCCGATTATATTTCTGCCGTCAAGGCGGATCAAAGAGTTCCACTATAAGAGAGAGGGTTTTTTAGGAGGACAGCCCGAGTGGCGTCTCGAACGAAAGTATGAGTGCCTCGGGGTCCGCCCCCAAAACTTCCAATATTTACCTATAAGAGAAAGCTAGGCGAAGAGTGCTGGTTTTGGGACGTCTTGGGGTTTCAGTTCCAGTCCTTGTGGTAGTCTCTGCTGACCATCAGTTTTTCGAGCAGGCAGTATAGGATGATGAAGAAGTATTTTGAGCCCATCTCTCGGATTCTGAGTTTGGACACGCCGGTTTTTCGGTTGTGCCAGCTTATGGGGACGATTTCGAAGCCGTATCCCCGTATGAAGGACTTGAGTGGGAGTTCCACGGTGAGGTTGAAATGTGGGGAGAGGAAGGGGCGGCAGATGTCTATCACCTCTCTGCGATAGCACTTGAACGCGTTGGTGGTGTCGTTCAGTCCGTGTCTGAAAATCATTCTTATCAGCCAGTTGCCGAATCTGTTGAGGAGCAGCTTGTGGATGGGGTAGTCAACCAGTTTGCCCCCCGGGATGAATCTTGAGCCGAAGACGCAGTCGGCGCCCGCCTCGATTCTGCGGAAGTATACGCAGAGGTCGTCCGGACTGTCGCTTGCATCGGCCATGAATATAGCCACGGCGTCTCCTGTATATGCATCGAGGCCGGCGCGCACGGCCATCCCGAAGCCGGGTTTGGCGTGGTTTTCCACGCATTTGACGGCGGGGTTGGCTTCCGCGAATTTCGCCACGAGTTGGGCTGTGCTGTCGCTGCAGTGGTCGGCCGCCACCACGATTTCGTAGTTGAAGCCCTCCTTCTGGAGTTTCGCGCAGAGGGTTTCGAGGGTGGAGCCTATGCATCCCTCCTCGTTGTGGGCCGGTATGACTACCGAGAACTTCATCGCTCCTCCCCAACGCCGTGGCCTTTGGCCGGTGGAAGGGCGATTGCACCGGCATCGTCGCCTTGGGTTTTCCCCATCCGGAATTTGAAGGCCGGTTCGGGAATTTTCCCCGGCAGTCCTCTTGCCATGGAGATCCGATATTCCGTCCCGTGTCTGAACACAATGTCGTCCTTGTTTCCGGTCGAGAGGGGGCGGGACAGGATCACACGCCATTTCCCGTCCTTCCAGATGGCGTTTGCGGAGACGTCCGCATAGCTTCCCGACGCTTTCTGGAGTTTGAATCTGGGCAGTTTTTCGCCAACGAAGCCCTCGTGGTAGACGCTCTTCCAGCATGGGCCTCCCTCGTCGAGCGCGTGGGAGAGGGTTCCATCGGACTTTGGGAAGGCGAACATGTCTTCGGCTATGCCGGCAGGGTCGCTCATATAGGATCGCCAGAGCCAGATATCCGAGAATTTTTCATCGTCCGATTCGATCAGGATGGAGAATGAGCATTCCCTGTCCTCGTCCTGTCTGTAGTGTTGCGAGAGGGGATCCCATACCCAGGACTTGTGGGAGCGCCTTTCGGTTTCCTCCTTGAACTCGAGCACGCAATAAATCCTTCCTTCCTGCGTGTGAGAGCTGAAGGAGAATTCTCCGACTTCGATCTCCCGAGGCTTGTCCCCTCCTTTGATGGATGCGTCCGCCACGTAGAGGATCTCTCCGCCGCTGGCGGAGAAGGCGAGCAGGCAGAAAAGCCGAATAGAGAGGGCAACAGTTGTTTTCATGCCGGAACAATATCACCCGCGGGCGTGAAAATCAAGATGGGGACGGCTTCGATAACCGGAGGGTGGCGGTTCCGCCATCCTATTTCCCCTCTGATTTCCGGACGACTTCCGCAGTTTTGCCATCACCCACGACCTTCCACGAGGTC
>CAZGJP010000465.1:333-1993 GCA_964526605.1 uncultured Lentisphaera sp. | reverse complement strand
AGGAAGGGAAGCACGGCCCAGAGTAACTGCACTGGATACATGACATATGCGGCAAGAAGCTCTCCCATGTGCTGCTCGCGTTCGGCGAACACTATCAAATTGGCTGCGAGCAGTGAAATGTTAAATGCGGTAGAGAGGAGCAAGATATGAAATGCCCTCCTGGCAGACGAATTGATTCCAGAGAAGAATATTACGATTGCAGGCGACAATTCCCAGCAGAGCAGTGCCATATCGAATCTGGCTCCGTAAAGAAGTGGTTGCCAGACTTCACCCAGAACAAATTTTTTCCCGAAAAGGACGAGAAACACGAGACGATACGCCGTGGAAAGAGCCAGATTTGGCAGGATGAAGCTTCCCAGCAGGACAAGCAGGATGTGCATGGTCCTCCAAGATCGCCGCTTGTCTGTCTCGTCAGGATTGTCTGTGGAATTCCCTTTGGCCATGCCGACGCCGGCATTCTCCGGAACCGGGCCAATAATAACAGGATCTTTTGCCCTCATGGTGGAGCAAGATAGGACAGGCTCGCTGAAAGTCAAGTCTATGGGCGGATATAAGCATGGCATCTACATGACGGAGGAATTCTTTCTCGCGATCTATCAGATTATCCTGAACGCGCGTAGGACTTCCCCTGCGAGTATGGTGGCGGCAATGTTGTTGAAGTGCTCCCCATCGCTGGCCAGGCAGTGTCCGGCGTGCTGTTCCTCGATGGCCTCCGCTCTTCGGCGGAATCCGTCGCTTATGTCGAGGACGGCGGCGTTCCCTGTTTTTCCGGCAATGTCCTTTAGCGTGTCGAAATATTTCCTTCTCCGCGGCATCATTTTCTTTTTTCTCGGCATGTCGCGCGGAGCCCATTTCGTGTGGATGAAGACGACTTTGGCCCCGATCGAGTCGAGTTTTCCGCAATATGCCCTGATGTTATCGGCAAACTGCGGCATGGGGATTCCGACGCTGCTGTCGTTCCCTCCTATGGTCGTCAAGACCCAGTTCGGTTTCAATGGCAGGATTTCCATCTCCACGCGCCGAAGGATGTCCGAACTCTTCTGTCCTCCTATCGCCGTGTTGTAGAACTGCAAGTCGAGGTCCGCCCGCCAGCAGAACAGCAATTGCGCCATGATGTCGGACCAGCATTTGTCCCAGTGCATGAGCTGGAGAAATGGCCAGGTCCATTTGTCAGATGCTCTTCTCCGGTTTGTCCCGCTGTCCCCGTCGAACACAATCACGTCGCCTTTCTTGAACTCGAATTTCATCGTTTTTCTCCTGCCAATTTCATATATGCTTCAGCGAAGCGTCGGCCCATTTCGGCGTAGCCACCTGCATCGTAGTGATAGCTGTCCTTCAGGACGATGTCGTCTATGTCAGCCCAAGCCGCGTTCCCGTCCTGCGCGCAGAAGGCCTCCTGGTTGGCACGGACATCGAGGAGCTTCTTTTCAAACCATATCGGGCCGCGTTTCTTGCCGTCGCCGACGAAATCGGCATTGTCAGGGAAGCCCTTGCCGTCCGCCGATTGTGACTTGAGCGCTCTGATCATTCCCGAATCCCTGACGCATGCGGGAGAGAGCTGGGATGATATTCTTCCGATGACTATCGGCAATTTTGGAGATTTGGTTTGTCCACGCACCCATGCCGCGAGTTTTTTGAGTTTTTCCAAGTAGACACCCGC
>CAZGJP010000465.1:0-323 GCA_964526605.1 uncultured Lentisphaera sp. | reverse complement strand
CAATTTCACAATTCTTTTTTTTTTTTTTTTTTTTTATTTTTTAACCCGGTTGTGGATTTTTTTTGTTGGCCAAGCCTTCGCCCTGCATCCAGACGAATCCGGCCCATTCCCATGATGGTATTTTGCCTCCGGTTTTTTCGGCGTCGAGGTTTTCAGAAACTTTTTGTATTGTCTCGGCGAGCATCTTGTTTCCGGCCGGGATTTCGTCCCCGTCTTTTTCCGGTGGCAGCCAATACTTGATCGGAGTTGCTCCCCTGCTGACTTTGACTACCGCTATCCGATGGGACGGGAACGCTTTTTCCATCTCGATTGCGAAGAGCTGC
>CAZGJP010000464.1:0-1997 GCA_964526605.1 uncultured Lentisphaera sp. | reverse complement strand
CTTCAACCACTTCCACATCTCATACGCGAATTCCGCGAACTGCTACCTCGTCAACAGGGAACTCGGAATCTTCAGGATATCGGGCGACAACCTGGAGACCATCACCAAGGAGAGCGGAAACCTATGGAACTGGGACGTAGCCAAACATTGCAGGGAGGACTCAGGGTTCATCTTCTTCCAGAACGACAGCGAGCGCCTCGTCTCGATAGACGAGCGGAACAAGGAGAGGACAAGAAAGCTCGACACCACATTCCACAGCTTCCCCGCCGTAAGGGGAAAGTTCCTGGCCGGACCAGTCGCAAACAAAAAGGAGCTCCGGGACAAAACCCCCTTCAAAGTCATAGCCTACGATGCCGAAAAGGGCGCCGTGGTCCATTCGGCCGAACCGGACGTCCATTCGATACTCACCCGGCACTGGGGCGCCACGGGCTACTTCCTAAGCGCCATCGCCGGAAACCACGCCTTCTTCTTCTTCAGAAAGTCCGAGACCAAGCTCTATGACGATTTCGCTCTACTCTCGATGAATCTCGACAACGGCGAGACCAAACTCTCCCCATTCCCCGAACTCGGCGAACAATGCTCGGGAACCGCATCCGCCGAAGACGGATTCGCCGCAATCATAGACTCCAAAGTCCGATTCTTCAGCCGGAAGACCATCGAGGACATCGTCGAGGGCAGGACAATCCGTGTCTTCGAGGCGCAATCAAACCCCGACTTCAAGGCGACAATAGACGGCTATCCCGATGAATGGGACCTTGCGAAATTCGCGAAAATCAACGACGGCGCAATGGTCTCCTGCGTCTTCAATCCCAGGGAAAAAGGCGAACTCCTCTTCGCCGTCCTACTGAAATCACAGGACATACTCGGGAAGATTGGCAGGACGGGAATCAACTCCAGATTCAAGCTCAGAGCCATGCACGCGTCGCGGGCATGCTTCAATGGAAAACGTCTGGACGAGACCTTCTCCATGGAATTCAAACCCAATGACGGAAAATGCCTCTTCGACTTCTCCATGCCACCATCGGGCGACAGCTGCCTCGTCGAAATATCCATCCCGGCCGAACTGCTGACGGACAGGCTCCAATCCCTTGTGAAGGACGGAAACCAGGCGGCGAGAGACATGCGCGGAGACATCGCCTTCGACATCGAATTCAGCGGCGAAGGCGGTCCGGTCTCGGTTTTCACCGGACCCCCTCCCGACACCATGTGCTTCCCCAGATTCAAATTCTCCGAAACTCCGAAGAAGAAATGAAGCGCCGCGCTATTCCACCGACATGCTCACCAGCTCGGCCTTGACTCCCCTTATCAGATTCAACTTGCGGGTCAGCTCCTTGTGCTTCGCAGGCTCGCCCACAAGCTCGCAGATGATCAGCCCCTTCTCGGAGCAGTTCTTCAAGACTCCGTCATGGATTCCAAGCCTCGTCTTGATAAGACATCCCCAGCCGGTCAGCGTCTTCTGAACGTTCACCGCCGCCGTCTTCCTCTTCCCCACCAGAATTATCAGCACGTCCTTCTTCATCACTCTCTCCTTGTCTTTGAATTTTGTATCATATTCCCGCCGACGAGAATTCCAATATCAACCTGTTCAGCGCCTCCTGCTGGCTTGCAGTTATGTCCTTGGGAATCTCCCTCGTCGTCTTCACGTGTCCATCGGCGTAGACGATGTTGAAGCCTCCAGGATGCGGATGAGGCGCGTCCTTGCACACGCAGCTGAACTCAATCAATATCCATGTGTTCACAGGATCGTCCACAGCCGCCTTCCCGCCCAGCGTGTCGTTGTAAACCCACGTAAGCCCCTTCTCCTGGAGCTTGTCGGGCATCGAAGGGCATATCCACACCTTCTCGTTGTTTATCTCGTCCGCAAGCACCACCCTTATGCTGTTCTCGTCCGTCTTGGGTTTGTCCGGATAAAATGCCGCCTTGGGATATCCCCCGTTCGACAGCTGATAGGAAGTGATCGCCATCCCCACCTGGCGCATGTTGTTCATGCACTCGGT
>CAZGJP010000463.1:0-1999 GCA_964526605.1 uncultured Lentisphaera sp. | reverse complement strand
GTCTTCCTTCTGGTTGCGCCGGTCGAGCTTCTTCTGCCGCTTCTCTTCCTGCTTGGGATGGTGCTTATCGTCCGCGTCATGACGCTCGGGGCGCCGAAGAATCCAGAGTGGAGCATTGGCGCCGGGTTCAACTATTTGTGGAGTCCCGATTTCTCGAAGTTGCTTGACCCGAAGGTCTGGCTGGCGGCGACGGGGCAGATACTTTTCACGCTTTCCGTCGGGATCGGGGTGATCCTCACTTACGCGAGCTATCTGAGGAAGGAGGACGACGTGGTTCTCTCGGGGTTCACATCGGCGGCGACGAACGAGTTTGCCGAGGTGGTATTGGGGGCGAGCATCATAATTCCCGTCGCGTATGCCTTCTTCGGTCCGGAGCAGATAGCGAAGATCGCCAGCGGCGGTTCCTTTTCGCTGGGGTTCATGACGATGCCCAACATATTCGGGCAGATGGCTGGCGGCGCGGTCTTCGCGTTCATCTGGTTTCTTCTCCTGTTCATCGCGGGAGTCACGTCCTCGATATCCCTGCTCCAGACGCCCATCGCGTTTTTCGAGGATGAATTCGACATGAGCAGGGAGAAGACGGTGGCAATACTCGGGGTGGTCACTTTCATCCTCTGCCAGCCGGGCATATTCTTCCTCTCGAAGGGTGTCGTGGACGAGCTCGATTTCTGGGGAGGGACTTTCTCGCTGGTTCTTTTCGCCACCGTGGAGGTGATTCTTTTCGGCTGGGTCTTCGGGATAGACAAGGCCTGGGATGAAGTCCACAAGGGCGCGCAGATGGAAGTCCCCCGCTGTTTCAAGTTCATCATCAAGTATGTGACGCCGGCCTTCTTGATCCTCATAATCGTGGGATGGGCGAAGCAGGAATGGCTGTCGGTCATCATGATGCGCGGAGCGTCGCCGGAGAACAAAGCATATCTGCTCTCGGTGAGAATCGGCCTTGTCGCGCTCTTCGTCCTGCTCGCCATTTTGGTGAAGATCGCATGGAGGATGAAGAGGAAGAAGGAGGGCTCCGTATGAGTGTCAAGGCCATGATCATGATATCCTTCGCCTGGGGTGCGATAATCTCCCTCTGCATATATTGCTTCTACAGGATATTCTCGGAAAAGGCGAAATGATGCCGCTGAAAATGATTTCATGGAACGTGAACGGATTCAGGGCCGTTCTGAAGAAGGGCTTTTCGGACTGGCTGAGGGTGGAGATGCCGGACATGCTCTGCATCCAGGAGACCAAGATCGACGAGGGGGCCATTCCTCCGGAATCGCGCGAGATCGCCGGGATGGAGAGTTACTGGTCGTGCGGAGTCCGCAAGGGATACAGCGGCGTCGCGACCTACACTCGCATCAAGCCTGCGAAAGTCGCAAGGGGCTTCGGGCTGGGCGAGGAGTTCGACAGGGAGGGGCGCATAGTCATCACGGAGTTCGAGAAATTCGACCTGCTCAACATATATTTCCCCAACGGCCAGAAGGATGAGGAGCGTCTGCGCTACAAGCTCGCATTCTACGATGCCACCCTCGAATACTGCGAAAATCGCAGGGGGAAGGGGCGCGAGCTGGTGATCTGCGGGGACGTGAACACGGCACACAATGAGATAGACCTTGCCAGGCCGAAGGACAACGAGAACGTTTCGGGATTTCTCCGCATCGAGCGCGACTGGATGGACAAGTTCGAGGCGCACGGCTACGTTGACACGTTCCGGAAGCTCCACCCGAACAAGGCCGGCGCATACACCTGGTGGAGCATGAGGACCGCCGCGAGAGCGAGAAATGTCGGATGGAGACTTGATTACTTCTACGTCACTCCCGGCCTCATGGCAAAGGTGGAAGGCTCCGGGATGATGTCGGGAGTGGAAGGCTCGGATCATTGTCCGATAGTGATGCTGATCGCTCCCTGAGAGGCGGGAGACGGGATACGGGATGCAGGATGCAGGATACAGGATACAGGATACGGGATGCAGGATGCAGGATACAGGATGCAGGATACAGGATGCAGGATACGG
>CAZGJP010000462.1:0-2000 GCA_964526605.1 uncultured Lentisphaera sp. | reverse complement strand
CGCGCCGGCAAAGACCGAGGTGTCGCGATGTTAGTCTTTTTCCCAGTCGGGAACTCGATGTTCCCCTACAGTCGATCCTATTCGAGACAGAACACGATATAGCAATACGCGATGTGGGCCGCTGGCTGCCGCCTTCGTAGCCAGGCGTATTTCTCCGGCGGGCATGTGACGCCGGCGAGCCTGTTCGCCTCGACTACTATCCGCCCCCTGCATTCCGATTCCGGGTTGTAGATGATGTCCGGATTGGCTTTTGCGTATTCGATCAGATATTTCTGGTTCTGCCCCCAGTCGAGATTCGAGTCCGCCAGTATCCTCCAATTGTTCTTGCGGTCTGGGGACAGCTCGTTGAAATACGAGAGGAAATGCGGGTAGTATGAAATCGTGGAGCAGAACATCCACAGACATGCCGCGCCCAGCACCCCCCTGCCCGCCTTCGTCACGGAGAGAAATGCAAAGGAGCGCCCCGCTGCGAAAATGATCGCCAGCGGCATGCACAGGAGAAGGTAGCGCACCCCGAGCTGGGCCTTCAGCGCCAGGCTCAGGAGCAGGAGGAAGAAGCCGGCAGGCAGAAGAAGAAGCTGGAATTCCCTGTCGATGAGCATGGAAGGCACGCAGTGGCGTTTCTCCATGGCGTAAAGCCAGAGCGAGAGGTAGAAAAGCATCTGCAGCGCGATCGGCACCTTGAAGAGCCAGACAACGATGTAGTAGAGCTTGAAGCCCTCGCCTCTCGGCGCAGTCCGGCCCAGCATGTAGATGTTTCCAAAAGTCCCCCCGGTCCTCTCGTTGTGCCTGACCCAGTCCAGCCCCTCGACCATCGGCGCCGGCAGGGGCAGCGGCAGTGAAGAGAAAATGGGGACTTCCCCCATGGCCTTGAACTCCGCGCTCCTGAACTGATAGGACTTCGGAGCGCGGAAGCTGCCATTGAAGAAATAGGCCGAATTCACAAGGAGGAGATTCGATGCCGCGAAAATCGCAAGATGGAGGAATGCCCCCCTTGCGAATTTCGCAGCAGGAAGTGGCGAACTGCGGGAGAACATCCTCGCGCAAGGCCTTGCGTATCTCAGAATAAGCACCAGAAGGAGCAGCGGATATAGGAAGACGCAGGTGAACTTCGAGACTGCCGCGAAGGCGACTGACGCCGACAAGACGAGCAGACGGGGCAGAGTCCTCCGGCGGACATAGAAGTCCAACGACATCATCGAGAGAAGGACTCCGCCCATCGCGTAGATGTCGTTCGTCATCAAGCGCGAATGGGCGATGATGTTGGGACATAGCGCGAACAGGAAGGCGGCAAGCATGGCCGGACGCCTCCCGTAGAGCCGCCTCGCCCAGCAATGGACCGCCAGAAGCAGTCCGACCGAGAAGATCATGGTAGGTATTCTCGCAAAACCGTAGTAGGACAGGACTGGCGGCATTCCGTCGCCGAGAACATGCTCCTTCAGAAACTGGGCGGCGGCGATGGGAAGCGCGTTGAGGGCCGTGACCGGCATCTTGCTGTCGTCGAAGCGGGAGGAGTCACCCCGGAGAATCTTAAGGCCGTAGTGCGCATGGGCCCCCTCGTCCACAGTGAGGGCCTTGTCCCAGACGCTGAACATCTCCAGCGAGAACATGAAGGCGCAGAGCGCCAGAATCGCGAACTTGTCCCCCCTCCCCTTCACATTCCAATCGCCGACAGGAAGGCCCTGGCGAGAATCAGGTGTCCGTTCAGCCCCGGATGAACCCTGTCCCAGGCCAGCACCATCGGGTGGACGTGCCTGAGAACCTTGTCGAACTCCGCCTGCGTGTCGGTGAAGACCGTCTTGCGCCTCCTTGCGATTTTCGCGACGGCCGCGCCGTATTCGTCCATCATCGTCCGCATCGGCTCGGACTTTTCGGGCTCGATGAAATACGGGGTCATGAGAACGATCTTGACGCCCTTTGTCTGGGTCTTGAAGACCAGCTCGTCGAGGGTTTCGGAGTATTCGTCGAGCCCGACGTGGATGTCCTTCCTCGCGGGATTG
>CAZGJP010000461.1:0-2009 GCA_964526605.1 uncultured Lentisphaera sp. | reverse complement strand
CATACTGTTTTTCCGGGATCTCCAGCCACGCCTTTCTCGCCTTTGCACCCTTCTTTCCGTATTTGTCGTAGTCGCCACCAGCCTTCTTGTCGCCGCTTTCCTTCTTGTCGCTACTCGCCACTCGTTCCTTGTTCAACGCGCTGCCCGGGCAACGTGAACAAAGCATTCCGCCCTTGGCTTTCATTTCCGCCAATGTCGTGTTTGGCCCTTTAGCCTTCTGCTCTGCAGTCAAGCGCGGGCAGCCTTGGATGTGCCCGCGATTGCCGCCACTGTAATAGACTGGAGTTTCGGGAGGGAAATCGTCGCCATTCGCAGTATCTTGCGCCAAGGCGATGCAGCCCATCAGGAGGCTGACTATAACTGCTAACGCTGTTACCAATCCACACGCCTTCAGTTTCTTCATGTTCATTCTTTTGCTCCTTTCATGGTATTGCCCGTTTTTATAGATTAGAATAATCTGACTTAGGCATTTATGCAATAAAAGCGAGTTAACAGTTTATGTATTTTGCTTGGCAAATTACGAACATCAGCACATGGAAAACATTTTCTTCATGTTTTGTTCGCAAAATGACAAGCTTTATGCGGAAAATGCTCCCTTTCGCTTATTGAATGGAAATCGGACCGGATTATATTTTTCTCCATTATTAGTCTTCTTGAAGGAGGTTTAACCATGCATGATAAGGCGGCTTTCATCAAAGAGAAGATCAGCCGAATGAGCCTTGAGCAGAAGGTGGGCGCGTTGCTCACACTCGGATTCAATGGCACGATTATCACCCCGAATATATATGAGTATATCAGCAAATATCATTGCGGCGGACTGAGGCTGACTCCGTCAAACCGTGTATTCGGCAATTACGTGGATCCCAAAACTGGCAAGACAATTGTCAACATCAAGGGTACGGAATACTACTACAAACCTGGTGTGCGACCTCCAGATCTAACAGGCGAGGAATATAAAAAGCTGCTTGACTCCCTAAAAAAGGAAGCGGCAAAACGCCCAGGCTCGCTGCCATTGCATTTTTCATTTGATAATGAGGGCGACTATGACTATGCGAATTGCTCCTTCAAGGGTTTCAAGTTTTTCCCGAAGTCAATGGGCATACGCGCAACTGGTGATCTGAAGAACGCTTACGCTGTCGCAAATGCGATCGGCCGTCAGTCGCGCTCAGTGGGGATGAATGTCATCCACTCGCCGGTTCTTGATATAAACAGCGATCCGCGCAACCCTGAGGTCAACATCCGTTCCTTCTCTGACAAAGCCGATATTGTGATCGAATGGGCGGTTGAATCATGCAAGGGATTCAAAGATGCGCGTGTGGTGGCAACTGGCAAGCATTTTCCCGGACGTGGCGACTCGTCGGTTGACGCCCATTACGGCATTCCCTCAATTAATGTAGATGAAAAAACACTGTGGGAACGGGAATTACTGCCTTACCGCACGTTGATCGAAAAAAACCTGTTGCCGTCAATCATGCTCGCACATTCAATTTACCCGGCTATCGACCCGGATGATGTCTCGACTGTCAGCAGGAAGGTAATAACAGGACTTCTGCGCGAAAAAATGGGATTCAAGGGAGTCATCACCACGGACAGCATGACAATGGGAAGCGTCGCCACCCGCTACGGAGTGCCCGAGGCATGCGCGATGTCGCTTGCCGCAGGCTCCGATCTGGTGCTGATGAAAGCGCAGAATGAATTGGTGCCAAAGACATTCAACATGATCAAGTCCTACGTGGAGGACGGCAAAATATCAGGGGCCGATCTTGATGCAAAACTTTCCCGCATCTTTGACATGAAGTACGAATACGGCATGTTTGAAGCGAACATCAATGAGGAAACCCCAACCCAGGTGACTGAAGACAAATCCATTTCCGTGCTCTCAAGAAAAGTCGCCGAGCAAAGTATGATCATACTGAAGGATGAAGCGGGACTCCTGCCACTGTCCAAAGAAAAACCATTTCTCCTGATAGAGCAGGTCACAACAGAGCGCAGTCATTCCATGCAGCACC
>CAZGJP010000460.1:0-2015 GCA_964526605.1 uncultured Lentisphaera sp. | reverse complement strand
GGTTCTCATCCCGCCATGCTGTACAATGATGAGGAATGGCGGAGAGGGCGGGATTACCGTTCCTCGCTTTGCTCGTCTCTATTGTGCTGGCGCACAATTTATCGTCCTCCTGCGGAGGACTCTCGAACCCTGCGGGTTCTCATCCCGCCATGCTGTACAATGATGAGGAATGGCGGAGAGGGCGGGATTCGAACCCGCGAGACGGATTACTCCGTCTGACGGTTTAGCAAACCGTTCCTTTCGGCCACTCAGGCACCTCTCCGGGAAAGACGGGAAAACTTGAACTTGAAAGAACGAATATACAGGGTCGGAACTGCCTTTTCAAGACGAATTCCGAATTCCCGGCGAAAACTTGGACGGACACGCGGCACCCAAATCCGGAGTAAACATTCAGCGGAGAACGTCCTTTCACTGAATATTCTCCATGATGCGCAATGGCGCCGGATCATGCCTGCGATCTGGCCTTTTCCTTCTCACGCTCGGACTTCTCCCTGAGGGATGCGAGTTCCGAGGCTAGGGCGGACCTGATCTTCTCTATTTCATCTGCCGTTCCGCATTTCCTGATTTTATCCTGCGCAGACATCTCGGCCTGCGCGATCTTGGCCTTGAACTTGGATTCTATCTCCGCGATCAGCTTCTTCTTCTCCGGAGGCAGATCCCTTATGCCGCCAAGCCGCTCCATCGCCAGTTCAAACGAGCTCTTCATGCAGTCATCCCCCTTTTCTTCTTCAATAGATAGATCTGAAGCGCGTTGAGGACCAGCGAGTGGTTGATCAGCCCGTCGGCTATCATGCCCTCGATCCGGCTCTCCGGCACCAGAAAGCTCTCTATGTCCTCGCAGTCCTCAAGAGCGGTTTCGCCCGTCTTCACCGCATTCCGGACCAGAACGGTGTGGCAGAGATTGTTCTGTATCGCGGGATTGGGATAGACGGACGCCATCAGCGTCGGATTCTCCCCGCTGTATCCGGTCTCCTCCAGCAGTTCCCTCATTCCAGCCTCCACGGGGTCCTTGTCGGTGCTGTCTATCAGTCCGCCGGGTATCTCTATCTCCGGTCTCTTGTTCCCGTGCCTGAACTGGCGTATCAGGAGTATCTCGTCCCTGCCGGTCACTGCCACGACATTGACCCAGTCTCCGAAGCGGAAGACGAGGAAGTTCCCCTCCCTGCCGTTCCTTGGGCATACGGAGCTCTCCTCGTGGACCGAGAAGAGCCTTGTCTGGAGAAGCTCTCTGGAGCCGTTCACCTTCCATGGGCGGTCATGCTTCATTTCTTCTCGAAGTCGAAATGCGGTTTTGGAATCCTGGCCATGAGCTCGACCAGCGGATTTATCGCGTCCATGAACTCCTTGAACCTCGCCGACGGTATCTGCTGGGAGGCGTCGCTGCACGCCTCGACCGGATTCGGATGCGCCTCGACTATCAGTCCATCCGCCCCGCAGGCGACCGCCGCCCGGGCGAGAGGCAGGACGAGGTCCGCCTTGCCGGCCGCATGGCTCGGATCCACCACCACGGGCAGGTGGCTCTCCCTCTTCGCCACGGCGACCGCGCCGAGATCCAGGGTGTTCCGAGTGGCGGTCTCAAAAGTCCTTATCCCCCTCTCGCAGAGGATCACGTTGGGGCATCCGTTCACGAGGAGGTATTCCGCGGATGAAAGCCATTCCTCAATCGTGGATGCGGGGCCGCGTTTCAGGAGCACGGGCTTCCCGACCGGGGCTATCCTCTCGAGAAGATGGTAGTTCTGGCAGTTCCTAGCCCCGATCTGGAAGCAGTCCGCCACCTCGGCGACCTTCTCGATGTGAGTCACACCCACCACCTCGGTTATCACAGGCATCCCGGTCTCCTTCTTCACCTGCTTGAGGATCTCCACGCCGTCGTCGCCCAAGCCTTGGAAGTCGTATGGGCTTGTCCTCGGCTTGTAGGCGCCGCCACGCAATATCCTGACACCCGCGGATGAAACGTCCTTCGCCGTTCTCATGACCTGCTCCAGGCTTTCCACCGCGCAGGGACCGGCTATCAT
>CAZGJP010000459.1:0-2017 GCA_964526605.1 uncultured Lentisphaera sp. | reverse complement strand
CTCTCTAATCTTTTCTTCATCCCACTCAAACGTTGCTTTTTTCATAAAAATATTATGACAGACTTACGATAGTAAAGCAATATAATAATATGGTAATTAGTATGGTTATTTACTTCATAACATGAAGTTCACCGGGGGGAGGGCGCCTTTTCCCGCCAATCCGGTGAAACGGTTTATTTGGAGGCGGTGCTGCCTCTTTTCTCCTCCGGCGCTTCATGGGCATGCCCAAGAAGGTGCGTTAGCCAACTGGAAATGTGCTATGCAACCCTTTCCTGAACACATAAATCGACCACCCCAGCGTTTCCCGTCCCCACCTCAGATAAGCTGTCTTACTATCTCGCACTCGATTCAGCACGGTCTCCACATCTGGGTCGTCCCGATGACGAGTCGCCCAGGTTTCCGCAGCATACCACTGTAATCCTTCATATCTGTCCCAGTCATCCTGGCTGCTTACGAGTGTGTAGACCACCTCCAATCCTTGCTCTCGCCCGATTTCTACATTCTGATAATGTGTTCCGAAGTCGTTCCGTGTCAGTCCCATTGCTTCTAAATACTCATTTTCCGGTTCATGCCGCCAGTAGGGCTCTCCCACAACAATCCAACTATCCGGGGCTGCCATCTTCTTGAGCGCGTTCAACGTCCCTCGATGCCCCCCCCAAATCCAACTTGCACCGATGCAGGCCACCAGATCAAAGCTCTCTAAGGTCTCCGGGACATACTTGGCCCCGTCCATCTCCAGGAAATGGAGTTGGGCATCCGGAACACGTTCTCGATGCTTCTTTTGGATATCAGCAATGCAGTAGGGAGAGAAATCAACTCCTGTCCCTGTCATTTGTCTGTGCCGCTCTGCAAGCCTGATGAGGAACTCGCCCTTTCCAGTGGCGATATCGAGTACGCGTGCCCCGGGTTTCAGGGGCAGAAGGGTGATAAGCTGATCAAGTTTCTCAAGGCTCATCGGATTGCAGAGAATGCACTCCCGATGCGTGATGTTAAAAAACTTCCACATGTCCATACGTATGCCTCCTTTATCAATGCTAGCCGAATGAAAAGTTCAGCTGGAGCTGCGAAGCGGTGATCGCTTTTTAGTGACGGATTATAAATTTTTATATTTAATATGCAGTCCGTCAGCCAACTGTGCCAACTTGTTATCGAGTGTCCAAATTGGAACGCTTGTTAATAAAGCGGATGCGACAAGCTGAGCATCAACATAACCCATGCCTTTTCCCATTAAGCGGTTATTCTCAATAAAGGATAATACCTCATCATGATCTGCTTCAATGCTCATGGGTAACAGTTTAAGAAAAGATATTATAACGGCTCTGTCTTTTAGATTCCCGCACGCCAACTCCCCGACGATCAATGGGTGACATAATACGTTACCGTTATTGAGCAAGTTTTCCAAATCAATATTTCCATCTCTAAAATGCGAGACCCAAACGGAGGTGTCCACAAGAACCATGATCTATCACGCTCCTTTTCTTCTCGGTATTTCCTGGAGCTGTTTTTGAGTTCCACCCAGCTTTGCAAGCCTCCGTGCGCTTTCTCTGGCAATAAGCGCTTCCAATCCCAGTTTGACTAGCGTTGTTTTCTCTTTAATCCCGGTAATTTTCGCCGCTTTGTCAATTAAATTATCTTCAATATTCAGTGTTGTTCTCATATTTTAACCTCATACAAATGTGATGCAATAGTATGCATATTATATGCATATATTGCAAGATTTATTTGATAACGAAATGATCAGCCGGAGCGCAGCGGAATGGCCTGTTCAGGTTGCTGCGGTTGTTTGATGGTCCTTGCTCTTGTACTCTATCTCTTCGGAATTATGTGAAGGATGAGATAGAGAAGAAAGAGGAGCAAAACAGCAGCGCCCGCAAGCCAGATAAAACGGGCAGCCTTCGTTGACGAAGTCGGTTCTATTGGACTATTTGAAACAGTGATATACTTCTTAGAAGTCATCACCTCAGATCCGCCGAGCTTCGCCATGGCTATTGCCTTCTCATAAAGTTCCCGTGCTTCG
>CAZGJP010000458.1:0-2021 GCA_964526605.1 uncultured Lentisphaera sp. | reverse complement strand
TACCACTGCCCGCCGCTCCATGTCGAGGGGAGCATGCAGGAGAAAGCCCAGAAACTCGCAGTTGAATTCTACCGCGCGACCGAAGCCAGGGACATGCTCAGGGTGGATTTCATCTGCGCCAATGGCGTTCCATACGCGCTCGAAGGCAACAGCATACCGGGATTCACCGACAGCAGCCTGCTCCCGAAGGCTGCAAAGGCCGCGGGAATATCGTTCGCCGAACTATGCGCAGGCCTCGTGATGAAGGCATACAAGCGGAGATAGGCTCGGTGCCGTCAATGTTTTTTAACGGCCAACTGCAAAGCTACGCGCGGTCAAGCGGAGCCTCGCAATTGGTTATTTTGTCCGAAACAAGGCTTTCGCAAAAAAAAGGAGATCCAGGATGTCCGTCACAGTCATAGTTGGAATACAGTGGGGCGACGAAGGCAAGGGAAAGATAATTGACTTCCTCACCGAGGATGCCGACATCGTCGCGCGATTCCAAGGAGGCAGCAACGCGGGACACACCGTCGAGATCGGCAAGGACAAATTCGTCCTCCACCTCGTCCCATCAGGAATATTCAGGAAGGACGCCCTGTGCCTGATCTGCAATGGCGTCGTGGTGGACCCCATAGCCCTGATGGACGAGATGCGCGGACTCGAGAAGGATGGGCTGGATTTCAAGGGGAGGCTCCAGATAAGCACGAGGGCGCACCTCGTCCTGCAATACCACAGGACGATTGACGGTCTCTACGAGCTCAAGCGCAAGGACGGAGAGAAGATAGGGACCACCAAGCGAGGGATAGGTCCTGCATATGCGGACAAGGTCGCAAGGACCGGCATCCGGGCCTGCGACATCCTCGATGAAAACACGCTCCGCGCGAAATTCGCAAAACAGCTCGCATACTACAACGAAATTTTCAATTCCTGCGGAGAGAAGGCTTTGTCTTTCGACGAGGAGTGGAACAGGCTCCGCTGCGCCGCTGAATACATCAGGCCATACATCGCGGACACCGTCCTGACGATAAACAAGGCCGCTAGGGAGAAGAAGAAGATAGTCCTCGAGGGAGCACAGGGAATGTGGCTCGACGTGGACTACGGCACATATCCTTTCGTGACGAGCAGCAACACCACCTCCGGAGGGGCGTGCACCGGCTCCGGACTCTCGCCCAAGCACATTGGAAGCGTGGTCGGGGTCATGAAGGCATACGCGACAAGAGTTGGAGAAGGCCCCTTCCCCACCGAACTGTCGAACGCCATCGGAGAGAGCATCAGAAGCGCTGGCAGGGAATTCGGCGCCTCCACCGGCAGGCCCCGGAGGTGCGGATGGTTCGACGCAGTCTCCGCAAGATACTCGTGCATGGTCAACGGAGTCGACTCGCTCGCAATCACCAAGCTCGACATCCTCGACCAGTTCGACGAGATAATGATATGCACGGCATACGAGGTGGATGGAAGAAAGACCCACGACATGCCTTCCGACACGGAGAAGATCGTCGCGGCAAAACCAATCTACGAGGCCATGCCAGGCTGGAGGACGAAGACTTCCGACGCGACAAGCTGGAACTCGCTACCGGACAAGGCAAAAAGATACCTCGACAGGATCGCCAAGCTCGTCGAGGCGCCGCCTTCGATAATCTCCGTCGGGCCACGTCGGGACCAGACCTTCATGGCCGAATGATTTTTTTCACTGCTGAAAAAATCAATGGTCGCAGAGGTTCGCGCCCGTATCGAGGGTTCCTGACAGGAATTTCTTGACTATCGCCTCCGGGCCGCCCTCCTGGACTCCCACAAGCACTTTTATTCCTGCTTGGGAGAAGATCTGCTGCGCCCTCATTCCCATGCCGCCGGCTATCACCACATCAACATTCTGCTCCTTGAGCCAGCGCGGAAGCACTCCGGGCTCGTGCGGGGGCGGCTCGGATGTCATGATGCTTCCGAGGGTCTTGCCGTCACTTTCGACTTCCACGAACGTGAAGTTCTCGCAATGTCCGAAATGGGGACATATCAATCCGTTCGCCGTTGGAACCGCGATTTTCATT
>CAZGJP010000457.1:0-2023 GCA_964526605.1 uncultured Lentisphaera sp. | reverse complement strand
CAGACGCGATCCCTGGCGGTCAGGAGGGAAAGATACTTCAAAAGCGGGATTGGCTTCGAGGAAAGGAAAAGATTAATCAAGGCTTTCCTTGACAGCTCAGTTGGTTAGAGCGTCCTCCGCAGGAGGATGGCCCAAGAGGCCGGGGGTTCAAGTCCCCTCAGTCACCCCATCTTGCCATGACTGTATTCGTATACATACTTTACTGCCCAACAACAAAGAAAAGTTACGTCGGACAGACAAACAACCTTATCCTTCGCTACCATGAACACAAGTCAGGCCTCGGCAAGTGGTCCAGGAACCTGAAAAATCCGATTGTCGTCCACTGGGAAGAGCACCAGACGCGATCCCTGGCGGTCAGGAGGGAAAGATACTTCAAAAGCGGGATTGGCTCCGAGGAGTTTGCGCGGTCTCCGCGCAAACCTGTCTTTGCGCCGGGACGGCGCAAAGTACTTGAGCAGCTTGCAAAACTCCGCGCCGGCTCACTTGATGGCGTCCTGCAGTTCGGGGTCGTTGGGCGCATATCTGAACGAGTAGAAAGCGAAGCCGTCAACTATCATCCGCTTGTTAAGGTAATCTTCTCCCGTATAGACTTTCGCCAGTATCCTCCCGTATCTGTCCGTGCCGGTGCCCTTAACCGATACGTCCATGCCGGAATACTTCGTGTTCAGCGCCTTTCCGACGGCCGAATGCAGCTTCTCGTCCTCGGCGGGGATTATCCCGTATAGACAGAGCTTGACTACGCTGCCGTCCTCCTTCTTGACGTAGAATGTGAACGACTTGGGATTCACCGATATCTTCTCTATCTTGGCGGGGAAGTTCTCCGCGAGATCGCCGCCCGCGCCTTCCGGCGCAGAGGAGCCTTCCTTTTCGTCGGCCTTCTCCGGGGCGGACGAAAGCTGTCCTGCGTTCACCGTGGGAGCCTTGGCCTGCTTCGCGGACGCTTCCGGACCTGGCGCGTTCGCGGCGACCTGCTTGACGGCTGGCTTCGATCTGTCCTTCGATCCTTCGCCCATGGATATCCTCAGGTCCGGGACGTCGTATCCGACTGGGAGGTCGAAGCAGAGGAGGAAGTCCTCCCGGCTCTCGACGCGCCTTGTCGGAACCGTGAAGATCATTGAGACTCTCCTGTTCTCCTCGAAGGGGCCTATCTGCCAGTTCTCGCTGTCGAACTTCATCGCGTCCGAGATCGCCACGCACTTGTATTTCTCCGAGCCGTCCTGGCTCTTCAGGGCGTAGTCGTAGTTGCTTATCTTCCGTCCTGCGTCAAGGAGGAGCTGGACGCGGAGGAAGCAGTCGTCGTCTCCCCTGACTATCTCGGGAAATACCTTCTTCATGTTCGCCGGCTCGGAGCCGTTGTGGCGTTCGACGCTCTCGACGACTCCCGTTCGGCAGCGATGCGCGTTGTCCTGGGCCGAAGCGTAGAAGGATGTCGTTGCCAGAAGCAATGCGCAAATTCCGCGGGCAAGCTGTTTCATCCGGGCTGTCTCCCCTGTGTTGATGTTGTTTCACGCCTATTGCGGACGGCGGCCTGCGATGGCCGATTCCGATTGGTCAGCGCGTAAGATAGCAGTGGCGTGTTGGGGCAATGTTAGAATTCGATTCGCTTTTGCATAAAGAGTGTCTCGGCCAAATCCGCCCCACGGGTTGAAATGCCCCGCTCACGCGCAATATTACCGGGAAAAATGGAGAATCCAGGATGAAGACGAAATATTCATATCCCAAGGCCATACCGATGAAGAAGCGGCGCTGGCCGGACGCCGTCATAGGAAAATCCCCGTCATGGTGCTCCGTGGACCTCCGCGACGGCAACCAGGAGCTGCAAGTGCCCATGACCCCTGAACGCAAGCTCTCCTACTTCAAGATGCTATGCGGCATTGGCTTCAAGGAAATAGAAGTCGGATTCCCGTCCGCATCGCAGGACGACTTCGACTTCGTCCGACTCCTCGTGGAAAAGAGAAAAATCCCGCAGGACGTCCGGAACTCCGTCCTCACACAGGCCAGAGAACACCACATATCGAGGACC
>CAZGJP010000456.1:0-2031 GCA_964526605.1 uncultured Lentisphaera sp. | reverse complement strand
ATTACCCGCATTTTTTTTTTTTATTTATTCGCTATACCGCCGGGGTTTTCGCCGACATTCTCGATATTCTGGGTGCTAGATTTTTTGTCTATAATCTTTTCAATGAGCGTGACATCCTTGAATACGAATACATATCCGATCGTCCGGTTCTGGGTGTCCTTCACCGGTGCAAAGGAGTCTTCTATCAGCTTCTTCCCGCCGTTCTTCGTCTCTATGATGAATGGTTTCTTGGGAGGCTGGCGCTCAAGTCTGTCTATTAGTATATCGTTCGTCAGCGGAGGAGAATCGGTGTCGCAGTAGATGTGCAGTATCTCCGCCACCTTCCTTCCGAGGCACTCCGGCTGCGGATATCCGACTATCTCCGTAGCCGCCTTGTTCACCATGCTGACCTTCAGCCCGGCGTCGGTCACGACCACCGCGTCGGAGATGGACATCAGTGTCAGGGACAGGCTCTCGCGCTGTCTGATGAGCTCGTCCTCGAGCTTTACCACGTCGCTTATGTCGAAAGCCACCCCGCCGTAGGACCTCCTGTAGTTCTCGGTGATGACCGGGAATCGGTAGGTTATGAACTTGCTCTTTTTCCCATTGAGCGTCAAGACCTCTACCCTGCTCGAGAACGACGAATCGGGGAAAAGGCTTCCATCCCGCGAACCCTGTTCCACCGATAGATCTACAGGCCATACGTCCGCCTTTTTCCTCCCTATCCAGTCGTCGCCAGATGAAATTCCCTTCCTCCTGAAGTAGTCGTTGATGTAGGTGAAGCGTCCTTCCTCGTCCTGCAGGAAGATAAGTCCCGGTATGTTGTCCATGAATATCCGGAACCTCAATTCGCTGTCCTTGAGCATGTCTTCAACTTTTCTGTGGGAATCGAGCTCGGATTGTAGCTTAAGGTTGAGGGCTTCGATCTGTCCGATGTGGCCTTGTATGGTTTCCGAACAAGGCCTTATGAATCCGAACAGGAATAGATATGCCAGGATAGCAAGCAGAACGGCGGTCGAAGCCATGAGCATGATGTTTTCCTTCACCGACTCGAAGGCGTCTGCTCCGTCGAAAGTGGAGGCCATGTATATGTGTGGCCCGTCTGCATTGGCCATCCTTTTATACATGGTCATGCTTCCGGCTACGTCGACCTCTCCGTGAAGCCCAAGTTCCTCATGGGAAGTGGAATCGCCTAGAAAACCGAGGGGCGAACTTGTCTTTTTCCCTCTTGTCCTGAAAAGTTCCCTAGGGGTTCCGTTCTCATCCAAAACAAATAGACATGAAATCGCATGGGGAGTGAATTCCAAGGAGGAATTCATGAATATCTGCTTGAGACGCTCGGTCTTGAAAACGGCAATGTCAGTCCCTATGCGCTTGCCTTGAGAACTCAAGACAGGACAAAACAGTAGAAGAGAATCGCATCGTCCCTTTGTCCCACCCGGGACCAGGACAAATTCCTCGCTTTTCGGCAGGAGAAAAGCCTCCTCCGGAAATCCCCCGCCGCATATCACCTTTCCAGCGCCGTTCAATGGTATCCTGGCGATGGCTGCAAGATCCGGTGTGCCAGCCAGGGAGTCGTTCATGAAAGTCCGACTCTGCTCAATGTATTCGGCCTCTGGCATCCTGCCGGCTTGGAAATCTTCCAGAAACTTCCTGAGCATGGTCCTGGATGATACCGTGGCACTTATATTCTTCAAGAAGGACATATGATTTTCAATCAGTTTTGCCCCCAAGAAGAAGGAGTCCCTGAGGTTTTCTTCGGCCATCCTAGACATGATTCCCTTAGCCTGGAATATGCACAGGACGGCAAATATTCCGAAAATGCAGGTTGCCGCCAATGGGATCAACAGCGACATGTTCCTGAGTTTTGATTTCTTGTCCATTTAAAACATCACCCTTCGGAACGGCAGTCCCCTGCCGTCCGCGGCATCCAGGCCTTCTCGTCCATATTCCAAAGCGACAGCTCCGCCGTCCTCAAAAATCTTGGCAGAAGGAGGATTCTTAGCTCGATGGGAGGAAGGATTTGCTTTGACGTGCCTCTTTCAGCGGACA
>CAZGJP010000455.1:0-2031 GCA_964526605.1 uncultured Lentisphaera sp. | reverse complement strand
TATGTGAGGCTCGACATAACGGACCTCAAAAAAAAACACAGCATATGCCACCCGAGGGAGAATGATTGATCCCGGGCTAGCAGGACGTCGGATCAACCCTATGCAGAAGTGGGGGGGGAAATGATTTCACGCTGCTTGCAAAAGGCTTTGCCAAATGTATCTTAAGGGTACAAAATACAAAAGATGAAACATATAGGAATATAACATGACCAGACCAATCGTAATAAGAGTGCCATCTAAAAAGGCATCATTCGTCGCCGTGGATTCGCAGACCAACAAGGTCGTAGCCCATGGAACAAAGATGAAGTCCGTCATTGAAAAGGCCCGAAAATCCAAGTCAGACAACTTCGGAATAATGTTTGTCCCGAAGCAAGGGCAACATTACATATACTGAAGCTACAATGCATTCATACACATACCCATTCGTAGTCTTCGAATATGAGGACGGAAGTAGCGACCAGCTGGCCCATCCATATCTACCCTTGAGGATAAGCAATCCGTACAGCAAGGATGAGCTCCAGATAATATGGGGACTGGTCGACACCGGGGCCGACTCATGCCTCCTTCCCGCAAGTCTTGCGGAAAGCCTTGGGCACGACTTGAAGGGAGACGGAGTCAGGGCAACGGTCAACATGGGGATAGAACAGAAATCCATTCCTGTCTACGCACACACCTTCAATATAGGACTCCTCTCCCCGGACCATCGAAAAATCGTATGGGAGTCGGGCAACGTGGAGGTGGAATGCTCTGAAACCGAACCTCCAGTCCTTATCGGAGTCCAGAACTTCTTGAAGCACTTCAGACTCACAGTCGACTACCCCAAAAGGGAGTTCACTTTATCCTGGAAGTAAGAATACCTGCTTTCTCTCCACATCGACCACAGCACCGGAATACCAAAGATAAGACGGGCTATGAAGAACAACGGCTCCCCTGAGCCAGTCTTCGAAACGAACGAGGCCAGAGACTACTTCCTGACACTGCTCCCGATCCACCCCGAGGCCGCGAAAGAAAACAAGACGGAAACTAGGGGAAAGACTAGGGGAAAGATCGTCGAACTTATGATCACAGACCCACATGTTACCGTGCCTTGCATTGCCGAACTGCTTGGTCTTACTGTAAAGGGTGTCGAATATCACATTGCGAGGATGAAAGAAGACAGTATCATCCAGAGAGAAGGCGGACGGAAGGAAGGAACATGGAGGATCCTGCCAGAACAACCCTAATCTCCTAACCTAACAGCACCAATCAAGGCCAGCATGAATTTCTCTACAGCCCGAATTACGTCTGCGCGACTCGACTTTCGAGTCAATTTTCCAATTTGAAAGCCCCTAAACTGAATGTAGGTTATGAGGACAAAAACGATGGAAGCACATATGAGAAAAAATCACGCGGCGCTTGTCCCAATTGAAAGAATCGAAAACAAGATACTCCTCATCAGGGGGCAGAAGGTTCTGCTTGACCGCGACTTGGCGGATTTGTACGGGGTGCCGACAAGTCAACTCAAAAGGGCTGTGAAGAGGAACATCAGAAGATTCCCCGAAGGATTCATGTTTGTCCTCTCCAAGAAGGAGCTTGAAGATTGGATATGCCAATTTGGCACCTCCAAAGATAAAATGGGGCTCAGACACCAGCCAATGGCGTTCTCTGAGCAAGGGGTGGCCATGCTATCTTCAGTTCTAAACAGCGAACGCGCCATACAGGTTAACATAGCGATCATGAAGACCTTCGTTCATATGCGCGAAATGCTACTTGCGAATGAAATCATGGCCGGAAGGCTCAAGAAGATCGAGGATAGAATGGACACGCAGGAGATACATACCATCGTATTAATGGACAAGCTGAGAGCATTAACGGCTCCTGAGAAGAAGAAGACGACGAAAATAGGTTTCATCCAGGAACCCTGACGCAGCTCCAGCAGTTGTCAGAGAAAATATCACGCTATTCTCTCTGAATCCGCCCACTGAAAAAGTAATGGATCGTATTTGTATCCATCCACGCCTCCCTCCTACGATTCCGCCAAAATAGCCCTCT
>CAZGJP010000454.1:0-2033 GCA_964526605.1 uncultured Lentisphaera sp. | reverse complement strand
CGCGGCGCAGGCCCTGCCCATGTGGCCGATGAACGGGAAGAGCACTATCACGTTGATCACGTTGAACATCGTGTGCGCCATCGCGATATGGCGGGTGATATTGACAGGGTCGGGGGCAAAGACATCCCCCGGAGTGAGCGCGTTTATGAAGGAAAGGTAGATCGGCGCTCCATCCCAAGGCACGTAGAACAGAAGCAGCATATAGGAGACCCCGGTCATGTTGAATAGGAAATGCCCGAATGCGGCCTGCTTCGCCCTGCGGTTGGCGCCAAGCGCCGCGAGATTCGCGGTTATCGTGGTGCCTATGTTGTCTCCGAGTATCAGCGGGACAGCGGTGTAGAAATTTATCAGGCCGTTGGCCGCGAGGACAAGCGCAATGCCTATGGTAGCCGAACTGCTCTGGATTATCACCGTCATGAGGGTCCCGATGAACACCGCCCCCAACACGGAATAAAGAGGCATCAGCGAACCGGAGACTGGCGTGCAGTCGAACGTCCTGAACACATTGACAACCGATGGGAAGTCCGCGACTATCTTCAGTTCATCGCTCATTATTTCAAGCCCCAAAAAGAGCAATCCGAAACCAAGCGATGTCTGTCCCCAGCCCTTCAGGGATGTCTTCTTGGACAATAGCACGAGAAGAAGGCCTACGATGATGAATATATAAGCCAAATCACCTATGTTGAAGGAAATGAGCTGCGCCGTGACGGTCGTGCCTATGTTCGCCCCGAATATCACCCCTATCGCCTGAGTGAGATTCAAGAGGCCGGCGTTGACAAAGCCCACGACCATTACCGTCGTCGCGCTCGAAGACTGGATAATGCCGGTGACAAGCGCCCCGGCTAGAACGGCCACGAAGCTATTTCTCGTGAAGAAGCGCAGTATTCTCCTCATCTGGTCGCCTGCGACAAGCTGCAGGCCTTCCGTCATCGAAGCCATTCCGAAGATGAAGACGGCAAGTCCCCCGAGGACGGTCATAATCACTCCGGTCATGCCGAAGAAATTCTTGCCATATAGCGGGATTTCGATGCCTCTGCTGATCACACCGCCAAAACTCGATTCGCGACAGAACTCTATCATCATCCTGTATTTTCCCGTGTCGGAACCAATCCTCACCTGGTTCTCCGCAACCCCTTCCGCATCGGTAAGGACCATCGCCTTGCATTTCGCCGTGTTCTTGCTCCCGGGGAAGGATACCATCGAGAAATAGACCCTTACTCCATCCGCAGGGGATCTGTCGGCGTTGAATACGCGGACCCTTATGGGCTCTTCGAGGAAATGGTCCGTGAACGCCTCCTGCTTCGCACCTTCGACGATCACCCCGTTGATGACCCTGACGGTTTTCGCTGCCGATTCGAATCCGACCGGAATAACCTTCAGATAGTTGTCGCCCATCTGTGCGCCAGTTCCGAACGAGATCTTGATTTTTCCGCCCGCATCGGAACACCTGCTCCAATCAGTCACCTGGATGTCCGAATCATATAGCGGCTCGATCCTGACGTCGACTCCGGGCACGGGGTTTTGGGATCCCTTCCCCCCGAGAAGCCCCGGTCTATGTGGACCAAGGAACTCGCAGACAATCTCCTTGCCTTCCGAGCCCGGACGACAGCACTGGTTGTCGCCAGAAAGAATCTTCACCTCGGCCACTTCGCTTTCACGGTATTCGCGACATCCCGCCGCAAGAAGAACTATGGCAAGAACAAAGGATAGCGACGATGTTCTGCGGATCAAACCAATGGATTTCAAGGCATCGCCTCCATTTAATGTTAGAAAACCGTTAAACTAACATTAGCTGGAGATTATTCAACGCAAGATTCCGAGAAATGGCAGGCTTTCCAGATCGACGCTCGACGGTGCCTCCTCGCCGTAATAGACCCTTGCCAGAAAGAGACCATGGGGCGGGGCGGTGTCACATGCCTCGCTCCTGCTTCTGGCTGCGAATATCCGGGAGAATTCCTGTTGCGAAACCTTTCCGGCCCCGACGAAGGAAAGGGTCCCGACGATGCTCCTGTCCATCTTGTAGAGGAAGCCCT
>CAZGJP010000453.1:0-2041 GCA_964526605.1 uncultured Lentisphaera sp. | reverse complement strand
GAGTCTGGAACGTCTGTATGAAGTTCTCTCCTCCATCTCCAAGAGGCTCCAATTCCATGTCGAGGAATCTATATAGGGCTGTGTTGATTTTGGATATGTTTTCGATGTCCTTGCCTGGGACATAGAAATCCCAATCCATGCTTAATCGCGGCATTCCCATAAGGCGGATCGCTTGTCCGCCGATCAGCAGGTACCTGATATTTTCCTTGTTGAAAATTCTTATTATTTCTTCCATTTTACGCCACCGTGTTTTGCGATTTTTGCAAGAAGTTCGCTTTTCCATCTGTTGAAGTCTTCATAGGATGAAAACTTCTGAGATGGAATTTTGAATGGGAAAATAATCCGGGGCAGGGGATGGACCTTCGGGTTATCAGCCCAGATTTTGAACTTAGCGTTGTAGTCGTCTGTGATTTTCATATTCGTTGATCATCTGTCTTATCCCTTCGTCAAGGGAGATTTTAGCTTTGAAGCGGAGGGCATTGAGCTTGGAGATGTCGAGGCATTTGCGGAGCATGCCGTCAGGTTTGGAGCTGTCCCAAAGTATCTTTCCCGAGTAGCCGGTGGCAGTTGCGATTTTCGCAGCGAGCTCCTTTATTGAGATGTCAGTTCCGGTGCCGATATTGATGATTTCAGGGGAGTTCAACCTCTGCATTAGGAAGATTGCCGCATCGGCGAGGTCGTCAACGTTCATGAATTCGCGTCTGGCAACTCCTGTTCCCCATAGCGTGACTTCGGGTTTTCCTTCGGCGACTGCGTCGCAGAACCTGCGGACAAGTGCTGATAGGACATGCGATTTCTCGAGGTCGAAGTGGTCGTTTTTACCGTAGAGGTTGCATGGCATGAGGGATATTGTGTTCATCCCGTATTGTTTTGCGTAATAGTATGCCATTTTGTATCCTGCGAGTTTCGCAACTGCATAACCTTCATTTGTTGGTTCGAGGGGGCCGGTGAGGAGGTATTCCTCCTTCATGGGCTGGGGGCATTCGCGAGGGTATATGCAGGAACTCCCGAGATAGCATAATTTTTTGATCCCGCAGGTATGGGCCTGGTGGATCACGTTTGCAGAGATCATTATGTTGTCGTAGAGGAATGATGCTGGTTCCTTGCTGTTGATGTTTATCCCACCGACCTTTGCCGCGGCGAGGAAGACATATTCCGGCTTCTCTTTGTTGAAGAAGCCGGCGACTTCCTGCGAATTTCGCAGGTCGAGTTCCTTGCTTGTTCTTGTTATGAGATTGGAATAGCCGTCAGAGCTCAGTTTCCTGAGTATCGCGGAGCCGACCATTCCGTTATGCCCGGCGATGTAGATTTTTGAAGATTTTTTCATTGAGAGCAGTACTTTTCTTGTTGATTAAATTTTATTGAGTTCTTCTATGTCGGCGAGGTCTTTTTGTCTGCCGGCTTCTTTTTTCGACCTGAGCAGGTCCTTTTTGGAGATAAAAAGAACATTGAATTCACCGAGGGAGCCAGAGACTGCGTTTCTGAAGACTTCATCGGTGGTTTGCGAACTGGAACTGGTCAGCAAATCTATTTGGTTAGGCTGCGCCCCAAGCGTAACGGCGCTTCCTTCTTTCGTGAATAATTTTTTTTCGATGCCCGCTTGTCCGAACCCAAATTCATGTAGGGCCACCATCAGTTTCTCAGCGTTTTCATCGGATGGTCTGATTAGTATATCGAAATCCATTGTCAATCTTGGGTAGCCGTGAAATGCGACAGCATGGCCACCGCAGATCAAGAAATCCACTTTGTGCTTGATCAACAGTTCAATAAAGTCCTTGAAATCATTCGTTAATATTGGTTTCATTTTTGGATTGCCGTTCTTTTAATCGTTGCCATCCTGAGAAATTTCGGGTTTTTGTCCCATCCCATGGATGCACTTTGCATTGAGAGAAGCATGAGCACACGGGCGTCGGGACTCATTTTGCGGATATCGTCACGGCGGAATTCATCTTGCTGGCTGATTTTTCCGATTCTTACGATTTTTTCCATATGGATTATATCTTTTTCTCCTTTCAGTCGAAAAATCTATATATGCAGCGTA
>CAZGJP010000452.1:0-2043 GCA_964526605.1 uncultured Lentisphaera sp. | reverse complement strand
CGCGTCGGTGGATGTTAAGACATCTGCCGAATTCAAAGACGCCTCGGCATTGATCAAGATCGAATTCAAGGAATCAAACGGGGATGTGATGGATTTCTTCGAAAGTTCATTCATCAGTGAGCCGACCAATGGCTGGAAGAGGATAAACGTGAAATCTCCACCTGTCCCATCGGGCGTGAAAGATGTATGCGTTTCACTTTTCCTTCTTGGTGGCGATTCGGGCGGAGGCAAGGCCTATTTTGACTCGGTCGAGGTGGAGATTCTGAAAGAGGCTCGAAAATGACCGCTGGACGAGGAATATCGATCCTTCGATGGCGGTGTCAACCGATACGAGGAGGCCTGCCCTGGTTCCGGGAAAACAAAAACCGTCAGGGCCATGATATGGAAGACAGCAATCTGCGCGGTCGTCCCGGATTGTTCACGCTGATCGAGCTGCTGGTCGTCGTCGCCATAATTTCCGTTCTGATCTCGATTCTGCTTCCGGCGCTCAGCTCGGCGAGAGAACAGGCCAACAAGACAAAATGTAGCTCGAACATTAAACAGTTCGGATTCGGGTTCTCCATGTATGCAGACGACTGGAGCCGCTGTCTTCCGCCAGAACATGCGCCGCTGGATGGCTGGGACATTTGCCTTGACCCGTATGTCAAATCCTACCCGGAGATGTCTCCGGAACGGAAGAAGTTCCATATATGCCCAAAGAGCAAGAACCTCAACATCAGTTATGGCATGCCGTGCGAATGGGCTTTTCAGAACTGCAGAAACATCGACAAATTCAATGATCCGAGGAGGAGGGTTCTGCTTGCAGAGGACAACGACGACTGGAGAGGGATCAACTGGGGGCAGACGAACGTTGACTGGTACATCCATAGGGCGAGAGCCAATTACCTTTTCATGGACATCCACGTGGAGGATCTCCCCCACGGCGAGACTGCCTTCTACCCTGAACTGTGGAATTATCCATAACCAAATTGAAGATGTGCACAAATGACGGAGCCAACGGAATACGAACTTACGAGCCAATTGCAAAACGCCCCGTGGCCGCGCGGAGTTTTGCAATTGGCTCACTTAATCTAAAATAGGAGGCATTATATGTCTGCTCGACTGCTTTTCATCGGGAAAATTTCAAGATGGTCTTTCATGCTGTGGCTGGTGCTCTGCATCGGGTCGTGCGGGCATTTCAATGGCAAGCGTAAAAACGGCGCTGAGAATACACGGGAAGACGGGTGTGCATCTTCCGTCCCGGACGCGAACCGCCGCCATGAAATTCCGGCTGAACTGGATGGAGAAGGAGAATGGAAAGTGCTGACCGACAAACTATGGTGCAAGGGAAGCACTGAAGCGGAATTAACACCCAGTCCGGACACGAACGGCGAACGCAAAATCGGGTGCAAATACACGGCGGGAAAGAAATGGGGAGGCGATCCGTTCGCGGAACTGGTGTTGGAATATCCCGGCGACAAGAATTTTTTCGATGGCCTCGAGGGAATCAGATTCCGCATCAGAGGGGATTGCGGGACAATACGTCTGGTCTTTGGCTCGTCCAACATTAGCGACTACAACTATTGGGGGATCACGATTAAGGATGTCGGTCGCGAAGGAGAGATGATGGAGTTGTCATGGGACGACCTCAAACCAGCCTGGGGGCGTGCCGACAAATCCATGCCTGACTCGATGCGCGCCGTAAATTCAATCAGATTCAAGACGGAAAAGATGTCGGAAGGTGATTCCGGCTGCTTTGAAGTTGACAGTTTGTCTCTTGTGTTTTCGGAAAAAGGACGATCTCCTCTCTTGGATGAACACGATAAGGCGCACCTTGACGTCAACCAGGCGTTTTATGGCCATTCAATACCGAAAAAAGCCGTGCTTAGGTGCAGGAGAAAACTCGATGACTGCCATTTCCTGCTAAGCGATTCAACTGGCAAGACCATCTTCTCCTGTATTCCTAGATATTGGGGGGAGAAATGGGGATGGCATTATTGGAAGGCCGATTTCTCTGAAATCAGAGAAAAGGGGGAATACTGGGCCAAGGTTCATTTCACCGGA
>CAZGJP010000451.1:0-2089 GCA_964526605.1 uncultured Lentisphaera sp. | reverse complement strand
GCCCTGCGCAGCGAGGAGATGTCGGAATCCGGATTCGCTCCGACGACTTCCGCGTGGGAGCAGTCGTAGCAGACTCCGACAAGATTCTCCGCGTCGTCGAGGGCGGAAAGGTGCTTCTCCTTGAATTCAATGAACTCCCCGGCGCTCTCCCATATGCAGTCCGGCTCGAATTCGAGGGCCAAGACGATTCTCCTGCCCGTGTCGCGTTGGATTTTAGCGAGATGCCTGTTCATGCGCATGAGATTCGCGGCGATCGCCGGAATGTCCCCGGCGGAAATGAACCGCCTGTATCCTCCTGGAACCGTGCTGATGCTGCCTTGGCAGCCTTCGGGGAGTATCCGCGAGAGGAGCCCGGCCACGGCCTCGCTGTATTCAAGCCTGTCTTCACTGCGCCAGTCGGGCAGATAGACGTTCTCCTTCACCCTGCCTCCGTGGAAGCTGGCGTAGGGGAACGCATTAACCGTCGGGCAATAGAGATTGTTCTTCCCCAGAATATGCGCGAGATCTTCCGCCACGGACTGCTTGGAGAAGCTCCGCACCGTCCGCCGGTTCAGCCAGAGTCCGACGGCGAAGGCCTCGTCCGGAGCGCATCCCGCCGATGCTCTTATCCTCGCTATTCCACCCATGAAGGATTCCGAGAGAGGACTTCCGCTTTCCTCGTCGAGGACGTTGAAACAGTAGCAGAGGTGGCTGTCGGATGGGAGCCTCATTTCTGCAGCGATTCCAGATGCGCGAATCCGTCCAGGACCATTGACGTGTCAATTTCCGACACCTCGATCTTCGATCCGATGGATTTCGGAAGCGTTATCGAAAGTCTGCCGCCGAGGTGCTCGCGGAATTCGTCGAGACCCTCGAGGACTTCCAAACTCGACCCCTTCTTCCGGGCCAGATACTTCGACCAGATTGGAAGTCCGCAGTCCTTGAGAAGGCCTGTTATCCGGTCGAACTCCGACCGTGATATCAGCCCGGCCCTCATCGCGAGGAAGGAATCCGACGCCATCCCTACGGAGACGGCCTCCCCATGGCGTGTCCTGCCGCCGGACATTGATTCGAGCTTGTGCGCTATCCAGTGCCCGAAGTCGAGCGGACGGGCGCTTCCGGATTCGAAGGGGTCTCCTCCGCCCGATATGTGCTCGGCATGGAGCTGGGCGCAGCGGAATATGAGCTTCTCGTTCGTCAAGCTGTCTCCGGCGGCGATCTTCGAGCTGTTGTCCGCCAGAAAATCGAAGAAGGCCTTGTCCTTGATTATCGCCACCTTTATCGCCTCGGCTGCGCCGGCGACCTTCTCGCGGAGAGGAAGCGAATCTATGAAATCGAAATCGTTGACGACAGCATATGGAGGATGGAAGGTCCCGGCGAAATTCTTCTTGCCCAGGATGTTGACGCTGTTCTTCACCCCGATGCCGGAGTCGCACTGCGAGACCACCGTGGTGGGGAAGCGGATCTGCCTCACTCCCCTGTGCGAGATCGATGCGGCAAAACATATCGTGTCGAGGAAGGCTCCCCCCCCGACGGCGCATACGAACGAATGCCTGCATATCCCGTTTCTGGAGATATGCGAACAGGCCTCGAGAGCCTGGTCCATGGTCTTGTTCCTCTCCCCGCCCGGCATGATTATCGGAGCGTGCGCCAGCTTCGGAGAGGGGATTTCCGCAAAATTCGCAAATATCCGCCCGGCCACGTCGTTGTATAGATAAGCGACCTTGTCCTCGATGAAGAAAAGAACCTTTCCGCAGTCGTCAGGGGGAAATATGCCCCTGAAGAACTTCGCGTCCGAGGCCAGCCCCCTGCCGAAATGAACCTCGAACGAGTAGGGCACCTCGAAATCAAGCCTTATGTGTTTTCCATCAAGCATTGTCGTTCAGCGTTTTCCAGTTCAGCGTTATACCGTTTGGCGTTCCCGAGCACTTTGCGCCGTCCCGGCGCAAAGATGTTTGCGCGGGGACCCGTCTCCGCCTATGGCTACGCCGTGGCGCGCCGCGTAAACTACTTCTGATTCCGGCTGCAACGCGCTCCCTGGCCTGTCGCCATCTCAAGTACTTTGCGCCGTCTCGGCGCAAAGATGTTTGCGCGGGGACCGCGCAAACTA
>CAZGJP010000450.1:0-2098 GCA_964526605.1 uncultured Lentisphaera sp. | reverse complement strand
CTGTCCCTACTTTAGTGTTGCATGAAGTCAGGGTTGCGATGCACAACCCGGTCGCCACAGACAGTAATTTTGTGTTCATAATATATTCCTCCTCTATTGCTTATGCACGCTTTGCGTTTTAATCTAGATGTTGGCAGAGACTCCGGCTTTGATGAATTCGTCGCATGCGTAATCCTGCCATTTCGGGGCAAGGCCGATCGATGCGTTATCTGCGTAGTAGCCGGCTATAAAACCGCCCCGGCCACGCCAGAGTTTGTCCAACATCTGTTTCGCCTTCTTCCGAATGACGCTCTCATCGCGCTGCTGTAAGGTCTTCTGGATGTCGACAGGGCACCAGAAGGTGATTTTTCCGCTGTTTTGGTAAGATGCGAGAGTATCAATGCCATGCAAATCAGGCTGATCGAACTGGAGAACATCTATCCCAGCTTCTATCAAGCCGGGGACTATTGCCTCGATCTTTCCGCAGGAGTGCATAAAGACCCTGATGCCAAGATCGTGTGCGATGCCGCAAAGCTTCTGAAATCGCGGAAAGAACTCCGCCCTCCACATCTCCGGACTAACGAGCGTCTGGTTCTGTGTTCCCCAGTCCTCCCAGAACATGACGCCATCGACGCCGCTAGTGGCGTAGTTGCGTATCATGTCCTCAACCATTGTATCAATTCTGTCATGTAGCTTGTGAATTTGCTCCGGTTCAAGGACCAGATCCATCAGGTATTGATCCAGTTTCAGCATCTTGCGGGCAATGTTGAAAGCAAATCCGGGGATGCTGCCGTTGAGCCATTTGTCTGGTAACTCCGACCGACGCTGGACGACCATAGCATAGTCTTCGGGACGGGAAAAGTCGGGAAACTCATATGAGTCGATGGCGGAAATGTCTTCAATCACGCCTCGTATCACCTCGCCTTTGGAGCTTGGGTCAAGTCTTCCCAACGTATTGCCCCACTCATCGGTCCTCTCCCATCGGCCGTCCCCGACTTCCTGCCATTCGGTGGCATGTGTGACCGCCAAGCACCCGACACCGCAGATGTCTGAATCCCGGAATGAACGGGCCACGCGCTCCGGCCTCTCATAGGCGATGGTTCGTTGAACAATTTCTCTTGATGTAATCATGCTTTAGTTATAGTGTCGTCTTGCTTTGTTGATGGGGGCTGGCTTCTTTCCCGCCTTCATCCATTCTCCCATGCGCCGGACTTGTCCCAGGGATTGTTCAGCCAGCGAGCCATCCCTGTAAATACCGATATTGAGCGTAACAGCTCCTCCATTCCTGTGGCAGGCATAGAGATAGTCGTAAAGCTCATCGTCGAAAAATCGTGGAGGAGCTATCTTGCTCCCCGCGTCGGTATGAAACCAAAAGCAATCGATCCACACAAGGCTGTGCCACTGCTTGTCGCCGATCAGTGGACGTCCGGGTCTCACCTTCAAGTCGTTGGCCTCTCCGGCCAGAAACCCCTCATCCTCCAGGCAATACTGGAAGGTGTTTGCTCCCGGGTTCAGACAATACATACTGTCCGGATTTCCTGCTCGAACGGCCTCCCCCCAGCCGGATTCTTCAAAACGTGAGCAGTCCCATGTGAACTGTGTGCGCGGCCCGGAATAGGCACTGTCAAACCACCAGCCGGAAATAAGTGAACCCATGCGCTCCGACCATTCCCGGACTATACCAGCAAACTTCTTCTGAAATTCGCGCTTGTCCGCGGGATCGGCTTCCCAGCCGAATCCCTCGATGATCTTGTCTCCACAAGGAGTGGACGGGAAATAGGCGATCATCCGAATCCCCCTTTGAGTCAGATTCATAGCGATCTCCCGGAACAGATCGCGTTTGGAGCAACGACCCGGGACGATATCTTCCAGATACGCGTTTGGAGAACAATATAGGCCCCCTCCGTGGCCAAAAGGGAAAATCAGCCAACCGGCACAGGTAGAGGCTATTTCATCACAGAATTTATCGACAGGAAAGGCGTTGACGGCCTCATCCCATCCATTCAAAGCCGGACCGTCCGGCGGGGGGGGTTTTTTTTTTAACAATTGAACATTTAACCAAAGGGGCTTTTTTAAAACAAAAAATTTGGGGGCATGGGTTTTTTTCCCATTTCAACGC
>CAZGJP010000449.1:0-2098 GCA_964526605.1 uncultured Lentisphaera sp. | reverse complement strand
TGAACATTATGACCCGAACAATGCTTCAGATTCCAACGTGGATGCATATGAAGGACAATGAAAGCGTATACGTGAACCTCTTCGTGTCAGGAAAATTTGCCATTGAGGATTTCAAAGGAGGGAGACTCATACTGCACCACAAAACAGAATATCCATGGAAAGGCCTTGTCAAAATAAAAGTAAAACCTGAATGTGAGAACGATTTCTCCATCAGGATCAGGATTCCGAACAGGAATGACTCAAAGCTATATCTGCGAAAGAATCTGCCAGAGCAGAAATTTGACATATATGTGAACGGCAAAAAGCAGGATTTACTGACGGAGAAAGGATATGCCGTCATCGGCCGTTCATGGGGAGAATCAGATGAAATCTCCTTCACCGTCCCCCTCGCCCCGGTATTTGTGAAGGCAGATGACAGGATTGAGGATTGCCGCGGAAAAGTCGCCATAGAATACGGCCCACTGGTATACAATTTCGAGCATGCTGACAATTTCGTGCGCCGCTTAGATGATTTGATTATCCCTCATGGAACCAGCATGACAACCGAATGGAGCGAAATGCTTGATGGGATAATTCGCATCAGGATTGCGTCCGGCAACGAGGATTTCATCGCGATTCCCAATTATGCCCGTAACAACAGAGGTGGTGATTCGAGGGTGTATGTCAAATCAGCACCTACTTCTTCCCTCTAGAAGAGGACTTATCCGAGCTATTTCGCGCGGAGGTTCACACGTACGGCCGGCATTTGCACGCCAGATTCCTTCCGCCACTTGTGTAGCATGTCCCTTAGCTCTTTCACCTTTTCAGGCATTTCTTCAGCAACGTCTTTGCTTTCGCCGATATCTTCCTTGAGGTCGAACAATTCGACCTGATCTGGCTCCCCAAGAAGTCTTGGTTCGAGCCATTCAAGCTGAGCAAACCGAGACCGCATGCATGACTCGATAGTGAACAAAATATAGAGCCCATGATCCCTCGATAATCTTCATATCCTTAAATTTCGCATCGAAATCTGAAATAAACGTCAACTGGCGGGATAAAACATCAATCTGGAGGAAGAACTCAAAGTGCCTCTGCGTTACAATATCATCATATAAGAAAAAATACTGCAATAAAACAGGAGCTATGTCCCATGAAAAACATATCCAAGTTGGGAAATAGATCTAATCTTGGATTCTTTAGTGCAGGCACTATCGCCGCAGGAGGAATAACAACCCTCCCGCTTCTTGGTTTAGGTGCGGATGACAACGGCTCAATCTCCCGACCTAATGTGGTCTTCATAATAAGCGACCAGCACCGGGCGGACGCAATGGGTGTGAGCGGCTGTCAGGTCAAGACCGTTGAAGGCAAGAGCCCGACGCCATACCTCGACGCGCTTGCCACTGACGGGACTATTTTCACAAACTGCTATACCCCTTCGCCACTCTGCGCTCCAGCCCGCGCATCAATGATCACCGGGACATATCCACATACGCACACTGCACTTCAGCACAGGATGGACGGACATGGAACTGGCTATGTTCGCTTTCCGGGAATCAAGGATGGGCTTCCAACTATCGGTGAAGTTTTCCGTGGAGAAGGATATAGGACGGCGTTGATCGGGAAGTCTCACATCCATGGCGAGACGCCTGATTGGGATATGGGGTTCGACGTCCGACTTCTCAGATTCTACACTAATTTTCAGAATCTCTGGGAGAAATCGCATTATGCGAATTATGCGAGTGGCGACTGGAACGACAGATACCGCGAAATGAAGAAATATGCTAATATGACATATCAGCAGATAGACCCTGTTCGTTTCGCCCACGCGCCGACAGGACTGACACCTAAAAAGAACGACTCAAACAGCCATTATATCGAGAACCTTGTATATAATGAAAATCAGAGTTTCGACAGCCTTGTCGCAGATGAGTCAATAAAATTTATAGAAGATTCTGTGAAATCCGGGAAGAGCTTCTTCATATATGTTGGTTTCGAAAAACCTCATGCTCCATGGACCACCCATCGCCGTTTCATGGACAAGTTTGATCCAGCCTCCATGCCAATATCGAAAACAGCAAACGACACCTTTGTCAACGGGATATATCCCTACGCTGGAGAC
>CAZGJP010000448.1:0-2115 GCA_964526605.1 uncultured Lentisphaera sp. | reverse complement strand
AATCGGGGCGAGGCCGGCAAGGCCGGCAAGGCCGGCAAGGTGGGCAAGCTCACTTTTACTATTCGAGAGGCGAAGCAGGAGGAAGATCGAGGCTGCGGACAGGATCATGACCGGTATCGGAGTCTTGATGACAAAGCAGTATGGGAAGAAAAAGGTGAAACCCTTGTTGCTCTTCTCACCGTCCATGAACGAAATCCTCTTGCCAAGATGCTTCTTCACGTACAGGAATCCGTGGAGATAGCCCCGGGGAAGCAGACCGAACTTGTCCGTTGCGATTATCGTCTTGTCAATGCTGTCGGCCTCTCCCTTAAGAAGATCGTCCCACTGGAGCGCGACCGCAGCCGCCGAGGGAGACCCCGGGGGCACCTGAGTGTATCGGAACCCGAATGACGCCCAGATTGCGATGTAAGCCGCAAAAAAATGGACGACCACCAGAGGAAGAAGCGCCTTGATGCGATCACCTTGCCCGTCCAGAAGCGTCCTGCGGCCGCGAAATTCGCAGATCGTTGGCTCCGCGCTCCTCAGCCTTGCGAAAACAGCAAGAAGATAAAACGGAATTATTATCGGAGCCGACATCTTGGAGAGGAAGAGCAAGGCGAGCGATGCCGAGCAGAAAAGCGTGTTGGAGATGTTCACCGTTTTGAAATTCCGCCAGATGAAATACGAGGACAGGAGGAAGAAAAGAGCCGCGGCAAGGTCCGACGTGACAAGGTTGGACTGGGACAGCATGGTGGGAGAGAAGACGCAAAGGCAGAGGGAGACCAATGCCCCCCTCCCTCCGAAAATCTCCCTCGACATGAGGAAGACGCCCACGCAGAGAGCAAGACTCAGAATCAGCATCATGAACTTCGCAGGAACGAAAAGAGAATCAGGAGCGTTCCCCGACTTGAAGAGGAAGAAAAAGCTGAAGAACCACTCCTTCGCATCCAGCCAGTGCGGGGAATCGAGCGGAACCTTGATGTCGCTCCTGAACAGCAGGGGCAGGGCGGCCCAGCGCTGGGGAAAATTCCCGTTCTCCGGATTCATCCTGTAGTCGTCGAGCGTCCAGAACGTGTATCCCCCGGCCAGATGCACAGACTCGTCGAATGTCGGCGAATTTGCGAAAATCGCAAGCGACGACAGCGCAAAATGGAGCAGAAGCAGCAAGCCCGCGACAACTGCAAGGATTGTTCTGGTCTTGAATTTCATTCTAGCATCTTCCATTTTGTCGCCTTTCCCGGCTGTCCATTCAAAAGTCCACCCGCTAGACTTTTGATATAGCCGTTAATAATCAAGCATTTACAACAAAAGATTTCCGCGATATAATTGCTTTTGGTGCTTTAAAGACCATTGCTATATTCTGAGTTGCAATGCTGTTCTCTAATTTTTCAGATGCCCCTTCAAGAGCCAGGTCGTCTGCAATGCATTCTGAACTTTCTGCTGGAGCGGAGATTTCGTCTTCTTTTCAGCCATGATTACTCCGATTGTTTTGAATGGTTGATTTTTGCGTAAATCTTTTATGTCGTGATTTTATTTTCCGACCTTAAATGTCGCTCGAATATTTCCTGAAGTTCCAATATCATTTCGTCGGATAAATTCGACGGCTGCTTGAAACTTTTTATCACGCTATCGACCAGCAATTCATCGTTGGTTACAAGCGTCTGCGCCTTCTTGCGCTGCGCCTCGGAATAGTCTACAAACCATCCCGGATATACAACGATTCTGAGAACTGGCACCGGATTTTGCATGTTGAAAGGACAAGCAGATTTTCGTTCTGCGCCGATCAACTTGTGAGCCATTTCCTGTATCCATCTTGAGTTTGCCTCGACCTGTGCCAGAGGATCAGCGGTATAACTTCCATCAGGGAAGCTTATTTTCTGTCCATCATATTTTATTTCCGGAGAGCCCTTTTGTGGTTTCGACTTTGCCTTTGTCTCTATCACAATTATTCCGGCTTTTCCAATCGCTATATGATCAACATTGAACTTTTTTTCCGGGTGGTGGAGATCATGAAAGACAGCGTATCCCAACGTCCGCGACCTTTCCAATTCCTGGCCGACCATTTTCTCTCCCAAATACCCAAGACGACAGTTAATGATATTGTTGAGCTTAATTTTTGAATAAACATAGGTCATG
>CAZGJP010000447.1:0-2123 GCA_964526605.1 uncultured Lentisphaera sp. | reverse complement strand
GATCTTGCTTCAATATATCGAATATTTCTTTTTTTGAACAAGTTGATTTCTCAAGCCCACGTATTTTATTCAGCAATTTTACGTCATCTATAGCTTGAGCTTGATTGGGTTCTAATCCGAGAGCATCCCACCAACTCACCGCATTATTGTTGCAATAATGGTAAAGGTTGATCCCCCCGGCCTCTTCTATCGGATCGCGGCTCAACCATCGCGCATATTCCGGGGAATAATAGCGGTAAAGGAAGGCGATCAAGCCAGTCTCTTTGTCGAAGTACTCTGAACTAAACCTAAAAGGATTGGTGTCGGCGTAAGAGCCGGATTGAGTTGTGATTCTTCCAAAAGGATCGTACTCATAATGCCCGACCGCTTCGCCGCTTGCAGCATCCACAAGATCCGTGACATTCTTATTTCCATCCGTGCAGTAGTAGAAGGTCTTGCCGAGGGGAATATCCTCAACTGCGAGAAGCTCGGAGCCGTTACGCACATAGCGGCGGAGAAGATTGCCACTGGCATCTGTTTCAGCGACGATATAAAGTCCATCATAAACGAACTGGCGGGAGGCATCAGGCAACAGGAACCAGGCATTAGTGTTGGAATCCCAATTATAGACTTTCTTGATTCGTCTTCTTCCCAAGCCGTCATACACAAATTCCAATTTTGTGTTATTTGTGCCTTTTGTGGCTGAAACCATCCGGTTCTCGTCATTCCAAGTATATGTCCACAGACCATCGGAAGTCATGTTGCCGTTGGCATCGTAGGTGAACACTGGCGCTGGGAGGAGAGTCACTTTGCGCGTCTCAGTCTTCTCGCGGTCGAACATGTCTTTGGCTTCGACGATGATCTGATTTTCGCCAGAAACCAACGGAACGCCTTGTTTTGCCCAGCGGCCTTCGGCATCAACGGTGGCTTCCTGTCCGTTGACCTTTACAGCAGGATTTACGACTGTCGGCGAGACGGAGCCGGTGATGTCCATCGAGGGAACAAACGCGTTGGATGAAAATGCGATGAGAAGGGAAGTTAAAAATATGATCGCAGACTTCATTACAAAAGATATTCTTTCTCCGTTAAAATCAATTTATTCTCATGTTTTTAAATATAAATAACTAAAACTACAGAAGTTTTATTTAGGGTAATTAGTCATTTTCAATTTCTTCGATTATTCCCCAATCCAATGATCTAAATGGTCCGGCATTCCAGTTCCCATCCTCATTAGGGATGCAAATGTGTACTCTGCATGGCCATTCTGATATTTCTGGCGTAAGGTACGCCCCCTCATGCCTAGGAGCCAACACGAACTGCGTGAAATCACTTTTGCTTCCATAATAATGTCCTGGGAATGGTGGATCAACTTTTACGAGTATCTTGTTCCCGGTTACAACTTCAACCGTTGTGCAGATATGTTTTATCTCATAGTTTCGCAATTCTGTTGAACGTAATGAAAACTTCATAATTTAGAACTCCGGATTAACGCCAGATACTCGATTTATTATCACCTTCGTCTTGGCATCTGGAATGACATACTCTTGAAGTCCACCTGGATTACCGTTGAGAGGGAGAGCTTTACGAACGGTAATCCCAGATGTATCTTTTATCGTTCCTTCAACGACAAATCGACCTGTGTTGGAATCAGGTAGCCCAGCTGAAAGGCGAAAATTCTTTACATTGTTCGGATCAACAGGAGTCCAAGATTCACCCATCGGGTTGTTATTTTCCCCGAAGACCCGATACACTTTTTCTCCCTGCTTTGGAGTTGATGCTTTTCCCACTCCTGCCTTTTTCATTGCGCCGGCGAGCATTGCGAGCATTTCTCCGCCGCGAATCAAGTCTTTCGATCCGACCGACAGCTTGTCAATCAGGTCTCCTTCCGTGAAATATGCCGCTTCGCCGACAGATGTCCCGTAGCGGCCAAGATCAGTTACTTGCATTGCGCCGGACTGAATCCAGTTTATGTATTCATCGGCCAGGACATTTCCGCTGGTCATGCCTCCCCAGTAAGAAGCAATCTCCTCGTCCATCCAATCCGCAGCTGACTGTCCCCACGTTTTCACATCGAAGTCACCGCCGCTGCCCAGAACTCCTGACAGCCAGTTCAACGCACTCTGATAGCATTCACGTCTTTGTTT
>CAZGJP010000446.1:0-2128 GCA_964526605.1 uncultured Lentisphaera sp. | reverse complement strand
TTTTTTTATGTGAAAGCAATATTAACCCACATTGCGGTAGTGTGGTTAAAACGCTTAAGAACGGGCAAGTCATCCTTAGATACGCTGATAAGACAGTCCGACATAATCACCGTCCACGTCCCGAAGAACAAGGAGACGATAGGCATGGTCGGGGCGAAGGAGATTTCCATGATGAAGGACGGCGTGGTTATCATCAACGCCGCGCGCGGCGGGATAATAGACGAGCCTGCACTGCTCCAGGCGCTCAAATCGGGGAAGGTCGCCGCGGCGGGCATAGACACCTGGGGCGAGGAACCTATGGAGGACAATCCGTTCTCGAAACTCCCCAACGTGACGATGACCCCGCACATCGGGGCCTCCACCGAGGAGGCGCAGGAAAGGATTGCGCTCTTCATCGCCGACCAGATTCCGAAGGCGCTCGAGGGCGGTGTTGTCGACGCCCCGGTCAACATGCCCAAGATCAGGATGATAGAGGGCAACCTGATGTCCTCCTACGTGGTCCTCTGCGAAAAACTTGGCTCGTTCGCGCAGCAGTTCATGGACTTCAGCCCGGACAGCCTCCAATGCATGTATCGAGGGGACATGATAGAACACGACTGCACTCTCCTAAGGCTCGCCTTCCTCAAGGGCTATCTGGGCGGAATACACAAGTTCGTCAGCTACGTCAACGCCGACCAGCGAGCGGAAAGCCTGGGGATATCGGTGAAGGATTTCAGCGACCCGTCCTTCAGCGACTACGAGAACGCCGTCAAATTCACATTCTCGAACCGGGAATCGGGCGCGATATTCAACGTCGGCGGCGTCGTGTTCAGCGGGCCACACCCCAGGATCACCCTCGTGGACGGATTCACCTACGAGGTCGAACCAAGCGGCACATTCATACTGGTCCGATGCGAGGACAAGATGGGCGTGCTCTCCAAGATATCGGTAGTCTTCGACAAGCACAGGAAGCTGATCACGAGGACCGACTTCTCACACAGCAGGGAGCGGAAGAGGACCATGTTCATGTTCAGGATATCAGGAAGCGTATCGGACGATGTAATCAACGACCTGAAGAGCACCGAGCACATCAGGATGGTGAAGAAAATCGTGATTTGAACCATGCCCGGCTTTGAATTCGGCGGAGGCTGCACTATACTCCCTGGAGTATAAATTCAACGGGCCATGATGGCGGCGAAGACAATGACGGAACAAAAAACACGAGGGTACGATGTCAGTAGCATTATCTTCATATGGAGCCGCGGCGGAAGTCACCGGCTCGACGCACCTGCTTGAATTCGACGGGCACAAGGTTCTGGTGGACTGCGGCCTCTTCCAAGGCAAGAGGATACCGACGGAGGAGAAGAACAGGCTCTTCAAGTTCAAGCCCGAGGAGATCGAGGCGGTGGTCCTCACGCATGGCCACTGCGACCATTCATGCAGGCTCCCCTATCTGGGCATGCTCGGATTCCAGGGGAACATCTTCGCGACGCCCGCGACCCGCGACATAGCGGGGCTAGTGATGGCCGACACGGCACACATACTCGAGAAGGACTTCGAGTGGTTGAAGAAGAAGAAGGCGAACTATCCATACGGCCCTCTTTTCAGGGTGAAGGATGTTCTCAAGGTCCTCGACCAGTTCATCACCATAAGCTACAGGCGCACGTTCAGCGTGACCGACTCGCTCAAATGCACCTTCTACAACGCCGGGCACATCCTCGGCTCGTCAATGCCCGTCCTCGAAATTGGCAAGGACAGGAAGATAGGCTTCACCGGAGACCTCGGAAGAAAGGGCACGCCGATAATCCACGACCCGGAATACCTGCCCCCCGTGGACTACCTCGTATGCGAGGCCACCTACGGAAACAGTCTCCACGACCCGATAGTCGACGCAAGCAGACAGCACACCTAGGTTATCAATGAGACCTTGGACCGCGGCTGGAATAGAAACATACCGGCCATCGCCGTGGAGAGAACCCAGGACCTGATCTACTATCTCCACGTCCTCACCGACGAGCGCAAGATCCCGAAGATAGACATATTCGTGGACAGCCCCATGGCGTTCAACGCCACCAGGATGTTCAGAGTGCATCTGGAATGATTCGTCGTAGACATACTAGAACAGTTGCTCGTGCAGAACATGAATCCC